>DASRSF010000137.1:0-3683 GCA_035656615.1 Vulcanimicrobiaceae bacterium
CCCGCAGGGACTAGCGTTCCGTTAGCAATGCGCGGATAACGGTTTGCAGGCGGCATCGTATCACTGCGCACCCATGCTTGCAACCGAAGCAATAGGGGGCGTTCGATCCACGTGTAGTCGAGCGGGTTGAGCGCATAACGCATTCCCGGCTGCAGGATGGGTTGAACGCGCGGCACGTGTTCCCCACCCATCACCGCGTAGTAGCGGACGTTCGGCGGTGTGGCCAGATCGTGCGTTCCATCCTCGCTCGACGTCATGAGCGCAGCGTTGCGTCCATAATATTCGTGCGAGGTCCAAATGTACATAATTTTTGCGGACGTCGCGGTCGCGCCGCCGTGCGAAAGCAGTGTGACATCGTCAAATGGTGGAATGTCCACCGGATAAAAGAACGACGAAAACGCTGCAGCATCGCGTGATGGCTGCCCGAAGCGCACGTTGAATCCGCCGAGGGCTGCGCCCGAAACGATAGGCATCAGACCGTCGAACACGATGCGACCTTGTTGGTCGGCGTTAAATCCGTCGTAAAGCATCTGACGTAGAAACCGTGCCGATTGCGAAATTCCATATCCGTAGGCTTCCGCAACGTGGACGGGCGCGGACGGATCGTGCTTAAGCCAAGAAACCGCATCGCGCTCGGCTGCGAAGCCTAGGCCGGTGACGACCGGATCTTTCGCCCGATAAACCAGTTCGTAGATTTTTCCTGGTACGAAGTTACCATTCAGAGCAACGTTACGCCCGTGATCGACAAATCGCCACTGTTCTCGCGCTATGACGTGACGTTGGGACAGCACGTCGTCGCGCCAAGTCAAAACGTTTGCCGGATCATTCTCGTTGGCCACGGCATAGGGAGTATGCCCGCGATCGCCGATTTCGTGAGAGGCTTGCGCCGAATCTACGTGAAAATCGCTGTGGATCATTCCGGTAATCGTTTTACCGTGATCGTAAACCACTGGTGCATGTAACCCCATCAGCCCCGGCTCTTGCGGAACGTCCCACTGCCAGCCGACCCACATCATGGTGAAACCGTGCTTCTCTAAGAACCCGTCGCCCCAATACGTATTGCTCGCCATGCTCGCTGGGTGTGGCGCCTGATTCAAATGCCAGACCATCCCTTTACCACCGCGATTGTTGACCTCGACGATCACCGCGCCGTTCGATTTCGATGGGTCCTTTGGATGCACGATGACGATGTCCGAGGTCGCCCGTACCTCACCATTCCCATCGACCGGTGCGAGCTCGAGGTCGACGATTGCGCGGTTCGCCGGCGTATTTGGACGCTCCGCCAGATGCAGCTTTCCGACGATCAGCTCGTAGCCGTACGCGACATCCGTGCGGGAAATGATATCGAAGGCTGCAACCCGCGCCTGCACCGGCCGAGGGCACATCAACGCCAACGCAGTCAAAATCAGCGCAGGGATGAGACGCATGCGACTCGGTTTGATACGCAGCATCAAAACGCTGCGCCGCCAGACGGCACTCGGCGTAGGTGACGACGCCGAAGCCTTGGCAGGTGAAAAGCCGCGCAAGTCTGAGTTGATAACCATAGGCATTCCTAGGCCATGCGATAAAAATGGACCTCTTGGGTTCTCCCATATATGCGTTGGGATACACGATTTTGGAAGTACACGCGCGCCGCAAAGGGCAGATTCGCCCCCGGCTTGCGTTCCTGCGGGGCTTGCGCGTTCGCTTACAACTCGACCGCGTGTCCTTTGCGCGATGTACGGCCCCGAGCGTATATTTGTGAAAATTCCGCTACTTGCTCTGCGGGCATGTGAATAATCGAGCGCACGAGTTGCAAGCGTTGCGCACGCTTTCCGTATTCCGCTTCACCGAGCACGGTCTTCACGCGCTCCTCGTAGGTCTGCATCGTCGGTTGGAGTACGCGTTGCGCCTGTTTAATCGATGCGGTGTCCGAGCGTTCAACTGCACTACTGAGAGCAGTGAGCGCGAGTACGAGACGATTGGCGGCTGCGGACAAATGTGGCTCATGATGCTGCGCAACCTGTTTAGCGTCCGCGGCGAAAGCATTGTACTCGCTAACCACGGCAGTAAGAAGAAGTTTCGAAGCTATCCGATCGCGCACGCGCTCCGCTGGTGTACCATAGGCCCGTGAGCGCTCCTCGCCCCGCGCTTGTGCCCGAAGCGTTTGCCAAACGGCGTTTGCAACTTCGGGACGAAGCGTCGGTGCCAGCGCAGCAATGACGTCGGGATATTGGGCCAGGTCGAGCCCCGCTTGCCCCATCCGCAATATTGGCTCCGCTTTACTTACGCCGGCGAGCGCGGCGAGATCTGCGTGTTGTTGAATTTCGCGAGTCGCCGGTATTTCTGCGTTCGGGCCTAGCGTGTTGTGTAGAAGTGCGGTCAAGGTGCCGTTGGCCTCGAGTTGCAATACGCTTTCGCGGCTCATGTTACGCCGCGCGCCCTCATATGCCAGCGCAATTATGGTCTGCGTTGGCAGGTTGGTGCGTAGCAGTGCCTGCAGAAGGTTCAGCGTATGCGGCATGGTCGGGTCGTCCTTACATGCGCGCAAAAATATCGCGACGGGCGTGGGAAGGAGCTGATATCCCACCAGCCGGGTGAACCACTCGTGTATTCGCGGCAACTCCTCGCCGGCACCTAGACCCATTGCTGCCAGTACTAAAAACACAACGTCTACATGACCGTATCTCGCCGCCAATCCCAGCGAATAGCTTTCGTCAGCGGTCGGTATAGCCCGGCCGTCCCGTAGCAGCGCACGGACGATGTCCGTGTAGCCGTCTTGCATTGCGGAGAGGATAGCGAAATGATCAAGGTCGGCTGGCTCAGCGCGGCCGTCCTCCAGTAGCGCAAGTACCGTTTCCGTCTGGCCATAATATGCCGCCTCGTACAGTGAGCGGCTGTTCTCGTCGGCCGGGTCGGTACGGGGATCGGCCAACAGCGCACGGACAATCGCCACGTGACCCTTGATTGCCGCCGCATACAGCGCTCCGTTGGGGTCGGCACAGCCGTTGTCGAGCAGCATGCGTACGACTTCCGTGTGACCGTTTTCAGCTGCAAGCCACAGGGCCGTGCTGCCGAAGGCGGCGGGGTCAACACGCGGATCGCGCAGCATGACGTGCACAATATCTGTGTAACCTTTTCCTGCTGCGATGCCAAAGGCGATGCAATCGTTCGCACCCGGGTCGGCACGGCCGTCCCTCAACAGCGCATGCACAATCACCGTGTGGCCGTTTTCCACCGCCCAGCGCAGCGCGACGCTTTCCAGGGCAGCGGGCTCGGCTCGGCGGTCCTCCAGCAGCATATCCACAATCTCTACGTGACCATTTGCAGCCGCAATTTGTAGGGCCCGGCTATTCTCAGTTGCCGGATCCGCGCCCGCATCGAGCATTGCCCTCAACTGCGCCGTGTCACCGGTTTTGGCGTACGCCAAGAATTCCCGATTCAAACGATTTGTTATTTCACTATCCGAATGCATACCAAGCCTCAACAAACATTTCTGACGTAGCGCCCCGTACATTTGCGAACGGCCGTGCGGAGCGCGGAGCGCGTTTCAGCGGCTGGATCAACGCTGTGGTGCCTCAGTAGCGCTGTGCGAGCAATGTCCGACGTTTCAACGCCTGGTCAGGCAAAGGGTCGAGCCGCCGGTACGCCAGAACGAATAATAGCGCCCGGGGCTGATTTTCAACAGACCGAAGCCCGTTGGC
>DASRSF010000138.1:0-5619 GCA_035656615.1 Vulcanimicrobiaceae bacterium
CCATATACGGCATCATAAGCTCGGTTCCAAGTCGCGACTGCCAAACACCGCACACTGCTTCTAAACGAATCATAATGCAAGATCAATCGCTTGTAGAGTATGGCGCGCGCCGATGGATTATCGTCGTTGGGGTGATGGCGGCTACGTTGCTTCAGGTGCTCGATGCGACGATTGTTAACGTCGCGCTTCCGACCATTCAGTGGAATTTGGGCGCGAACTTCGACGAAGGCGCTTGGATCGTTACCGGATACATCATTGCGGCCGTTATCGTTATTCCGCTTACGCCGTGGCTTCAGCAAGTTATGGGGCGTAAGCAGTACTACGTCGCGGCGATTATCGGGTTTACCGTGACCTCGGCTCTGTGCGGCATGTCGACCTCACTTACGGAGCTGGTGTTCTTTCGGGTTCTGCAAGGTCTGTGCGGCGGTGGACTGATCGCTACGGGTCAAGCCATTCTTCGCGACACGTTTACCACACGTGAACTCGGCAAAAGTCAGGCGCTCGTTTCGCTCGGCGCGATTGTGGGGCCGAGCATTGGGCCCACGCTGGGCGGTATCCTTACCGATGCGTTTTCGTGGAATTGGATTTTCTACATCAACATCGTTCCGGGCGTTTTGGCGGCGATTATGATTGCCATGACGCTACGCAATCCTACGTATCCCCGGCGTACGGGATTTGACGGGATCGGGCTGGCGTTGCTGGCTACCGGTTTGGGATCGCTGCAGTACGTGCTTGACGAAGGGGAACGCAACGACTGGTTCGGCGATCCGCTTATCCGGCTGCTTGCAGTCGTTGCGGTCGCGGGTTTGGTCGCGTTTGCGTATTGGGAGCTGTTCGGAACGCGCAATCCGATCGTCGATCTGCGTATTCTGAAAAACCGTACCGTAGCGGCCGGTACCGTGCTGGCGCTAACGATCGGGTTCTCACTGTTCGGCGGTGTCATTCTCTCGCCGCAATTTCAGCAGCAGCTTTTGAATTTTACGGCTACGCTCAGTGGAGAGTCGATACTGTTGCGTGCGCTTGCCATTGCGGCGTTTACGCCCCTTACGCTGATTGCGCTCAATCGCTTTCATGTGGCGCCGCGGGTGCTGCTGGGGATTGGATTCGTGATCGTTGCGATCGCGAATGTCATGCAGTCGCTCGTTACGACGACCGATTCGACCTTTTGGACCTTCGGGTGGCCGCTGCTGATCGGCGGCGCGGGCTTCGGCATGCTGTTCTTACCGCTGTCGGTCGCAGTACTTTCCAGCGTTCACGGGCCTGATACGCAAAAAGCAACCTCACTTATAAGTTTGTGTCAGCAGCTGGGCGGTTCGCTATCCACGGCAATGCTGGTCACGCTTCTCGATAGGCGCACGGCCGCGCATCAAAATAGCTTGGCGGCGGAGCTTACGCTTCGCAATCCGGCGCTGCACGCGGCGCTTGCGCATCACGCCAGCCTTTCGGCGATCTATGGTCTGATGGTGCAGCAGGCCAGTACGATGGCGTTCGCGGACGCATTCGCGTTCTTGGGGCTACTCACGCTGCTGCTCTCGCCAATGGTGCTGTTCCTCACGGTTCCCGCACACCGCCCTCCTATGGCCGCCGCCGTTCCAGAATAGTTAAACGTCCATCGTGGCGTGCGCGATCGTGACGACGTTACCGCCGACTTCGATTCCGTCCGAGCCGCCGTGGCCGTGCACGAGTATGTGCAGCAAGCTGCGGCGTCCCATCTTGGTGCCTTGTTCGATGAGCAAACGCGTGCCGTCCGCACTTGGCGCTAAGCCTTCCTGCATCATGTGCGCAACGAGCGGACCGGCCGCGCTGCCCGTTGCGGGGTCTTCGACGACGCCGATTTCGGGTGCGAACATACGCGAATAGGCTCCGGTTTTCGTCGGTGCGAAAACGTACAGGCAGATTGGCTGACCGCCGGTTTGCAACGCCCGCATGCGAGTCGTGTCGACTTGCGCGCGATCCACGGTCTGCGGATCGCGGACGGCAACATACAGATTGGGATTGCCTGCGCTAAGAATCCGGCAAGGAATATCCGGCAGCAGATCGTCCACTGACAATGACAAGGCATCTGCGCAGGCTTGCGCATCGCAGACCGCCCCAACCTCGATTTTCGGGGTGCGCAGCCAAATCAGCGGAGGGTCTGCATTCTCCACGCGTACGGGAACCGGTCCGACGCCTTCTTCCAACGCAAAATTGCGCGCGTCGGGTTCTACCCACCCCGTCTGCAGCATGACGTGCGCCGTCCCCACGGTAGGATGACCTGCAAACTTCATCTCGTATGCCGGCGTGAAAATACGCACCCGCGCGGCGCACGCCGGATCCGAGGGCGTCACGATGAACGTGGTCTCGGAAAGATTCATTTCTTTGGCGATCATCTGCATCAATGCCTCGCTGAGATCGCGAGCTTCCGGGAACACGGCCAGAGCGTTGCCCTGCAAGGGACGCTCGGTAAACACGTCAACGACCTGGTAGTCAATGCGCACGGGCGGTACACCTCATTTAAAGAATCGAAAGTTCAGAACGGCCTGTTTGTTCATGTTGCCGACATGGCCGAACGGCAGCAATGTACCGACTTCGATACCCGTCCCATTTTTTCGTCTTACCCGGACATCAAACGCGGCTACGAACTCGGGCCGTCCATTGCCCGGACTTTGGCCGTAATCGTGGTTATAGGCAATGGAGCTCACCAAATTAAACCTATCCCCCGCGCGCCACGTAGCACCGAGCGTGTAGGTCCGTGTGCTGGAGGGGAACGGGGGAGCATTATGTGAGAAACTCGCCCCGGCGGTCCATAGCAACCGCGAACTCTGCGGCAGCGTCGCCCACAACGAGGCGCCGCTGGAAAGCGTCCCGCGTCCGTAACTATAGATCGATTCACCGACATCGCCCGATGCCGTTATGCTTGCGTTGCGTATGTGCACCGCCGCCGTGTCGATGTGAACGCCGGGGGTAAGCCGAAGATCGTCTGCAACGTCGCGATCGCTCGGATGCACGTCGTGCCCCAGGTCGGCCTGCAGATGGAACGAGGCAACCTTACCGATGGGATGCTGATTACCGGCGAGGAAAAAATCGTCACTGCGCGAGGCATTATACTGCGTGGATGAAAGCGATGCGAAGCCGTACTTCCCGGTGGAACTCAACGCATACCGCCAAGTGTGTGTGCCGAACAGATACGTGCTCGTCAACGACTGCGAGAGTGAGTCGTTGATGCGCTCGTACGCGGCCATGTCGAAGCGCGCACCGTTCATATCGAGCGTCGCTCCCAGCGCGACGTATCCGCGGCCGGTACGCGCGTAATGCTCCTCCAAGCCCGTGCCCAAGCCGCCGTTATAGCGATCGAAACGCGCGCGCGCGAAGGTGTAGTCATTGCGAGAAACGCCCACCGGTACGGCCCATTCGAGCGCCGCGGACGGCACCGGCGAGTAGCCGAAATCTTTCGCCGACGGCGGCGGAATCGTGTATGCGTACGAGGCTACGGGAATCAATGTCGATCCGGTGAGCACCTGCGCATTCGTAAACACGATGCTGCCACCCGGGCGCAACTCCACTTGCTGACCGACCGCAGATGCATCTGCGGTGGAAAGCTGCGGTACCGCCGCATTCGGATCGACGCGTCCGTTCTTGGCCGCAAAGTCATACACGTACCCGGCTACGTTTCCAGGCGCAGCGCCGGAACGTACCGTAACGTCGCCGGCCGCCGTTAGACGGTTTGCACGAAGATCGTAGGCAACGCGCGTGGCCGTGAGCTGCAGTCCGGCTCCGTGCACCGATACGCCGCCCTGCGCAAGCAGGATCCCGCGATCGGCATACAAGGCGACCTGCTGCGCGGTGATTACGACCGGCGCACTGTCAGCGGCGCGCGCGCGCACCGGCACGCCCCCGAAACACAGCGTGAGCGCAAGCGCGAAGGCATACGCGGCGCAGGCCAGGCCCGCCGGGGTGTTCAAAGGCAACCGCGATGAGGACGCATGAGGAAAAATACGCCGAACTGCTCCGCAAACGCCGCGTCGCACTTCAGCCTGCCGGCGAAGGTTCAATCGAAAAACAGCACGAGCGCGGCAAGCGGACTGCACGCGAACGCATCGACGCATTGGTAGACCCGGACTCCTTTATCGAACTCGATCAGTTCGCGACCCATCGCACAACCGCTTTCGGCCTGGGCGATAAAGAATTTCTGGGCGACGGCGTGGTCACCGGCCGTGCCACAATCGGCGGCCGCCAAGTCTTTCTTTTCTCCCAGGATTTTACCGTACTGGGCGGCTCTTTGGGTGAGGTCTACGCCGAAAAAATTTGTAAAGTCATGGATTTGGCCGTCCGCACCGGGTCGCCGATGATCGGCATCAATGACTCGGGGGGCGCCCGCATTCAGGAAGGCGTCGTCAGCCTGGGCGGCTACGCCGAGATCTTTTGGCGAAACGTTCAGGCAAGCGGCGTCATTCCGCAAATCAGTTTGATCGCCGGCCCGTGCGCGGGCGGCGCCGTGTATTCGCCCGCCATGACCGACTTCATCCTGATGACGGAAAAGATCGCGCAAATGTTTATCACCGGCCCCGAAATCATCAAAACGGTAACCGGCGAGGACGTGACCTTCGAAGAGCTGGGCGGCGCGACCACCCACGCAACCAAAAGCGGCGTTGCATCTCTGACGGCCGCCGACGAAGACGAGATGGTCCAGATGACCCAAACGCTGCTCTCGTACATCCCGCAAAACAACTTGGAGGACCCGCCGCAATACGCGTGCGACGACGACCCCGCCCGCACGCCCATGGAACTCGACGGCATCGTACCCGATTCACCAAATAAACCGTACGATATGCACGAGGTCATCGGCCCCGTTGTCGACAACGGCGACTTTTTCGAAATTCAGCCGCTCTACGCGCAAAACATCATTACCGGCTTCGCCCGAATAAACGGCGGCACAATCGGAATCGTCGCAAACCAACCGGCCGTTCTGGCAGGGGTCCTCGACATCAAAAGCTCGATCAAAGCCGCCCGCTTCGTGCGCTTCTGCGACGCATTCAATATTCCACTCGTCACCTTCGTCGACGTCCCGGGATTCCTACCCGGCACCGATCAAGAGTACGGCGGCATCATCACCCACGGCGCCAAGCTCTTATACGCCTTCGCCGAAGCAACCGTCCCGAAGATCACGATCATCACCAGAAAAGCGTACGGCGGCGCATACGACGTTATGTCGAGCAAGCATATCCGCGCCGACGTCAACGTCGCATGGCCCGCCGCCGAAATAGCGGTAATGGGCGCCGAGGGCGCCGTGAAGACCATCTTCCGCCGCGAAATCGCCGCCGCAACCGACAAAGACGCAAAGATGAACGAGCTCATCGAAACGTACACCGAACGCTTCGCCAACCCATTCATCGCCGCCCAACGCGGCTACGTCGACGATATCATCGAAGCCCACATGACCCGCCGCGTCATAGTGAAATCGCTAACAATGCTCGCAAACAAACGTGTCGACCGCCCAAAAAGAAAACACGGCAACATCCCGCTATAACAAACCTCAAATTACATCAAGAACGCAACTTTGGCGCGCGTAAGGCACGTCATAGCCGGTGCAAAATGTGCGTTTTTCCGCGCTGGACAGGATGTCCACTTCAAAACTTTGTT
>DASRSF010000139.1:0-2870 GCA_035656615.1 Vulcanimicrobiaceae bacterium
AGGCGACGCGCGCACCGTCCGGCGAGATCTGAGGATCCGAGACAAACGCAATCTTATACAAGTCTTCGGGCGCAACCGGCCGGCGCACGCCGGCCGCGATTGAGCCGGTCGGAAATGCAAGAATAAGCAGCGCCGCCGCACTACGAACGATACGGAAATTCATATGCAGGACTATAACACAAAAAGATTGACGCTAAAGCGGCGTTCGCGATCCATCCAGGTGCGTTTGAGCGAAAGCTTCGCCTCGACGCCCAGCGCTTCAATGTCTTCTAGTGAGTATTTATAGGACGATTCGGTGTGAATGCGCTCGTGGGCACGAAACGGCACGGTCAAATCAATGGCACCGATATGCGCGGTATGCGCGTGGTCCGTTTGCAGATAGGACTTTACGGCGCCCGATACCTCATCGTAGTGAACGGTGTGCGCAAATGCTTGGAGATCGAAGTTCCCTCCGAGCTCCCGGTTAATTCGCGCGAGCACGTTCTTATTGAACGCGGCGGTCACTCCGGTCGGGTCGTTGTACGCCCGTTCCAATGAGGCGGCGTCCTTTTTCAGGTCGGCGCCGAGCAGCAAACCGTCTCCCGGCTTCAAACACGCCGAAATCCCTCGCAGCAGCTCCAGCGCTTGCGCCGGCTCATAATTTCCGATGTTCGAGCCCAAGAAAAGCACCAGCATGCGATTCTCGCGCTGCAACCGCCCGCTGTTCAAAATCGTAAAGTAGTCGGCCGCATATCCTGTGACGCGCAGTTCCGGATACGCGCTGACAAGCGCCTGCGCCGAGCTGCGCAACGCCTCCGGCGAAATATCGATGGGGCTGTACCGTAACGTGCGTTGCACGCGCAGCGCTTCTTCGATAAGAATCCGGGTCTTCACGGCGCTGCCGCTGCCCAATTCCACGAACTCCACCGGGTTACCGAGGGCGCGCACGATCTCCCAGCCCCACTGTCGCAGAATCTCGGTTTCCGCCCGCGTAAGGTAATACTCGGGGAGGACGGTTATCGCATCGAACAGCGCTGAACCCAGTTCGTCGTAGAAATACTTCGAAGCCAGCCACTTCGAAGGCGCGAGAAGCCCCGCTTGCACGTCCTGCGCAAACGATGCCTGCTGCCGCGGCGCTGGTCCGGCAATGATGGATAAACGCGGGGACATCGTGGTGCTCGCGCGCATGTGTGCCTCCTTACCCCAAAAACGCCGAGGGAACGCGCTTGGATGCATAGGCGGCCGGGGAATACTCGCTTTGGAGGCGAGCAGCATGGTCACGCAGGATATTACTATTTCGGTCGACGGCGCAGCGATGGCGGGGTATCTCGCGCGGCCGGCGGAACAATCGGGCCCCCATCCGGCGGTCATCGTGCTCGGCGAGGTCTTCGGATTTACGCCGGAGGTCCGCCGAATCACCGACCTGCTCGAGAGCATCGGATACGTCGGGCTCGCTATCGATTACTATCACCGCATCAATCCCCGCATTGCTGCGCCGTATACGGAAGAAGGCAGCCGCCAAGCATTCGCGGCGGCCTCTAACGTGAAAGCGGAAGATTTGATGCGTGACGTCACGGCTGCAATACATTGGCTGAATGCACAACCATACGTGAAAGCCGGCAAGATTGCAACGTGGGGATTCGGTTTCGGCGGCACTGCGGCGCTGGTTACGAGTTCGATCCAGGAGCTCAGCGGGGCGATTTCGTTTTATCCCGCCAACATCACCGCGCCGATGCAACCCGGAAGCGCGGCACCCATCGAGTACGCCACGCGCGCGGCCATCCCGTTACTTTTGGTCTTTGGCCAAGAGGATTACTACGTTTCACGCTTTGACATGGATCGCATCCGAGAAGCACTGCGCGATGCCTCAAAAGACGTTCGCATACAGATTTATCCCAACGTCGGCCATTCATTTTTCCGGCATGGGCGTCCCGAAGCCGTCGTAGAAACGCAGCGGTATTCCGACGAATCGGTCGCGCAAGCCGTAGCCGACGCTTGGGACTTGGTTCGCGTGTTTTTGCGTGACGTCTTCAACCGTTCGCCAGAGCGCGCAAACGCGAGCGGCGATACCCATACGCCGCATACAGCACCACTCCAACGCTGAACCAGACGACAAAGCGCACCCAGGTCGGCACGGAAAGGCCTGATATCAAAAAGAAGCACGCGGCCGCTCCGAGCACCGTGAACACCGGCGCGAGCGGCGCGCGGAACGGCCGCTTGGCGTCCGGCTGGGCGATGCGCAACACGAGCACGCCCAGACACACGATGCCGAAAGCAGACAACGTGCCGATATTCACAAAGTCCAGGAGCTCGGAGAGCGGCAATGTCGCGGCAAGCACCGCAACGATCGATCCGGTAATCATCGTAGTTCGCGCGGGCGTCCGAAAGCGCGGATGCACGCGGGCAACCCCGCGCGGCAGCATGCGATCGCGCGCCATAACGTAAAAGATGCGAATTTGGCCCAGCAGCGAGGTAACCATGACCGTCGTGTTGCCGGCGATTCCGCCCAAGGCGACGATCCAATACACCAAACGCGAACGGTGCGCCGCACCGACGGCATCAAGCATCGCGGCCCCCTCGCTCAGTCGCGCAAACGGCATGGCCCCGACCGTCGCGTAGGCCAGCGCAATGTACAACACGGTGCCCAGCGTGAGCGACAGTAAGATTCCAAGCGGCACGTCCCGCACGGGATTGCGCGATTCTTCCGAAGCGACCGTGACGGTATCGAAACCGATGTACGCATAAAACACGAGCGCCGTGCCGGTCAAGATACCGTGCCATCCATTGGGCGCGAACGGATGCAACAGCGGAGCATGCACCGCCCCCCAAACGGCCGCAAGAAACACGGCCATCGTCGCGATTTGAAAGATCACCAGCACGGCATTGACGTT
>DASRSF010000140.1:0-11463 GCA_035656615.1 Vulcanimicrobiaceae bacterium
GCGCGAGGTCGGCTCGGAAGGGCGGCTGGGAGGACAGGCCGTCGTCAAAGGGGTGGGCGGGACGTGGAAAGATCTCACCGATTCGGTGAACACCATGGCCGGCAACCTCACCAATCAGGTGCGTAACATCGCCGAAGTCACCACTGCCGTGGCCAATGGCGACCTTTCGAAGAAGATCACCGTGAACGTGCGCGGCGAGATCGCCGAGCTCAAAGGCACGATTAATACGATGGTCGATCAGTTGAACGCCTTTGCCGGCGAAGTTACGCGCGTCGCGCGCGAAGTCGGCTCCGAAGGTAAGCTGGGCGGTCAGGCCGAGGTCGCCGGTGTTTCCGGAACGTGGAAGGACCTTACCGATTCGGTCAATACGATGGCCTCGAATCTAACCTCGCAGGTCCGCAACATCGCGGACGTTACGACTGCCGTCGCAAAAGGCGATCTTTCACGCAAGATTACGGTCGACGTGCGCGGTGAGATTCTGGAGCTGAAAAACACGATCAACACGATGGTCGACCAGCTGAACTCGTTTGCGGGAGAAGTCACGCGCGTCGCGCGCGAGGTCGGCTCTGAAGGGCGCTTGGGTGGCCAGGCGCAGGTGAGCGGCGTTTCGGGAACGTGGCGCGACCTTACGGAATCCGTCAACTTCATGGCTTCGAATCTGACCTCACAAGTTCGAAACATCGCGGACGTGACGACCGCCGTCGCCAAGGGCGACCTTTCCAAGAAGATCACCGTCGATGTCCGCGGTGAAATTCTCGAGTTAAAAAATACGATCAACACGATGGTCGACCAGCTCAACTCGTTTGCGGGCGAAGTTACGCGCGTGGCTCGCGAAGTCGGTTCGGAAGGCAAACTGGGCGGCCAGGCCGAGGTTCCGGGCGTCTCGGGAACCTGTAAAGACCTAACCGACTCCGTGAACACGATGGCCTCGAACTTGACCAATCAGGTTCGAAACATCGCCAACGTTACCACCGCCGTTGCCAACGGCGACCTCTCCAAGAAGATCACGGTCGACGTCCGCGGCGAGATTCTGGAGTTGAAGAATACGATCAACACGATGGTCGATCAGCTCAACGGGTTCGCCTCCGAAGTCACGCGCGTCGCGCGCGAGGTCGGTTCAGAAGGGCGGCTGGGCGGTCAGGCATTCGTGCGCGGCGTCGCGGGCACGTGGAAAGACCTTACGGACTCTGTCAACACGATGGCCTCGAACCTGACCTCGCAAGTACGTAACATTGCAAAGGTTACGACCGCCGTGGCTCTGGGCGATCTTTCGAAGAAAATTACGGTCGACGTCCGCGGCGAGATTCTCGAGCTCAAAGACACGATCAACACGATGGTCGACCAGTTGAACGCGTTTGCATCCGAAGTGACTCGCGTCGCGCGCGAAGTGGGCTCCGAGGGTAAACTCGGCGGTCAGGCGCAGGTCCCCGGCGTCTCCGGCACCTGGAAAGATTTGACCGACAACGTCAACTTTATGGCCGCGAACCTTACCAACCAGGTGCGCGGTATCGCTCAGGTCGTTACGGGCGTTGCCAACGGCGATCTCAAACGCAAACTGACGCTGGAAGCAAAGGGCGAAATCGCGCAGCTTGCGGACACGATCAACTTCATGATCGATACGCTGGCGACGTTCGCCGATCAGGTAACGACGGTCGCCCGCGAAGTCGGATTCGAAGGAAAGCTCGGCGGCCAAGCGCAGGTTCCGGGCGCCGCCGGCCTATGGCGCGATTTGACGGACTCGGTCAATCAGCTGGCCGAGCAGTTGACTTCGCAGATTCGCGCTATCGGAGAAGTTGCCACCGCCGTAACCAAGGGCGACCTCTCGCGTGCGGTCGAGGTTGAAGCGCGCGGCGAAGTTGCCGAGCTGACGCGCAACGTCAACGAAATGATTCAAAACCTGCGCGATACGACGCGTAAGAACAACGAACAGGACTGGCTGAAGACCAATCTCGCGCGCTTTACCGCAATGCTGCAGGGGCAACGCGACATGAAGACCGTCAGCCGGCTCATCATGTCGGAAATCGCGCCGCTGGTGAATGCCTATGCCGGCGCGTTCTACCTGACCGATCCGGTCACGGACCAGAACACGCTGCGCTTGGTCGCCAGTTATGCGCTGAGCAAACGGCGTTCGGCGCAACGGAGCATTCGCAGCGGAGAGGGGCTGGTCGGGCAGTGTCTGGTTGAAAAGCAGCCGATTTTACTCAACAACGTCCCGGCCGACTATATGAACATCAGCTCGGGCTTGGGCGAGGTCTCGCCGCTGGCCCTCATCGTGCTGCCCGTCCTCTTCGAGGGCGACGTAAAGGCCGTCATCGAGCTCGCCTCGTTAGACGCGTTCAGCGAGATCCAGCTGCAGTTCTTGGAGCAGCTGACGGAATCGATCGGCGTCATCCTCAACACGATTGCCGCCTCGATGCGGACTGAAGAACTGCTCAAGCAGTCGCAGGCGCTCACCAACGAGTTGCAAAGCCAACAAATGGAACTGCAGCAAACCAACGACGAGTTGGAAGAGAAGGCGCGTCTGCTCCAGGAGCGCAACGAAGAAATCGAGCGCCGCACGCGCGAGATTGACGAAGCCCGCCAGGAATTGGAGAAGAAGGCAGAGCAGCTCGCGCTCACCTCGAAGTACAAGTCGCAGTTCCTGGCAAACATGTCACACGAATTGCGCACGCCGCTCAACTCGCTGCTCATTCTGTCCAAGCAGCTTGCCGATAATACCGAAGGAAATATGACGGGCAAGCAAGTCGAGTTCGCGCAGACGATTCGTGCAGCCGGTTCGGACCTGCTCACGCTTATCAACGACATTCTCGATCTGTCCAAGATCGAGTCGGGCACGACGTCGATCGACTTGCAAGAGATCCCGTTCTCGGATATTGAAGACGATGTCGTCCGTACGTTCGACCAGATCGCAAAGGACAAAGCGCTCGAATTCGTAGTGAACCGCGGGCAAGACGTTCCGGAGTCGCTGTTGACGGATCCGACGCGGCTTCAGCAGATCCTCAAAAATCTGCTCTCGAACGCCTTCAAGTTCACGGGCGAGGGCCGGGTTACGCTCGATATTGCGCTTGTTCGCAACCATAAACTCGCCTCGGTTGCGGGTCCGGCAGTGGCCTTCGCGGTGCACGACACCGGCATCGGCATTCCGCACGAAAAATTCAACGTCATTTTCGAGGCATTCCAACAAGCCGACATGGGAACGTCGCGTAAGTTCGGCGGCACCGGCTTGGGCCTGGCGATTTCGCGCGAAATCGCGGGTTTGCTCGGCGGCGAGATAACGGTGGAATCGACCATCGGCGAAGGCAGTACGTTCACCTTGTACCATCCGCTGGAACGCTCGGTGGGCGGTGCCATGGTGCGTGCTCGTATGCCCGACAAACCGTACGAGCGGCGCATTTCCAAGCGCGAGATCGAATCGCTGCCGCCGTCCTTGCAAGCGATCCACGACGATCGCGAATCGGTCGAGACCACGGACCGTTCGCTGTTAATCATCGAGGACGATCCGATCTTCGCGCGCATTCTGTTGGGGCTGGCGCGCGACCGCGGCTTCAAAGGCATCGTCGCTCTCACCGGCGACGAAGGCCTGGAACTGGCGCGCAAACATTTGCCCGACGCCGTTACGCTGGACATCGGATTGCCGGACTGTGACGGATGGAATCTGCTCTCCCAGCTCAAACACGACCCCAGCACGGCAAACATTCCGGTGCACGTCATCTCGGGCGAGGAACAATGGCAACGAGCGCTTGACGCGGGCGCCATCGCGCACTTGCGTAAGCCGGTAACCGAAGAAGCGCTCACGCAAACCTTCGATAATCTGCTGGGCTTTGCCGACAGGCGAACCAAGAATCTGCTCGTCATCGAAGACGATCTCACGCAACTCAATGCGATGGTCAACTTGATCGGCAGCGGCGAGGTCGCGATTACGGCAGTGCGCAGCGGTCAAGAAGCACTGGACGCTCTGGAAACGACGAAATACGATTGCATCGTGGTCGATCTCGGATTGCCCGACTTTGCGGGCGATGCGCTGATCGAGCGTATCCGGCTGCACCGCGAACACGCGCGTACTCCGGTCATCGTGTACACGGGTCGTGATCTCACGCGGAACGAGGAAGCCAAGCTCAGCAAGCTGACGGAGGCGGTCATCGTCAAGGATGCGATGTCGCCGGAGCGCCTCTTGGACGAAACGCGCTTCTTCCTGCACCAAGTCGAGGCGCGTCTTCCGGCCAGCAAACGGTCGGCCGAGATTCCGCCGCTCGGTGCGGCAAGCCTGGAGAACCGCAAAGTGCTGATCGTCGATGATGATTCGCGCAACATCTTCGCACTTGCGGCAGCGCTCGAGAACCACCGCGTGCAGGTCGTTAGTGCGGAAAGCGGCAAGGACGGCATCGAAACGTTGGAGAGCGATCCGGATATCGACCTTGTCCTGATGGACATTATGATGCCGGAGATGGACGGGTATGAAACGATTCGCCGCATACGTGCCATGCAGCGATTCCAACAACTCCCCATCATCGCTCTGACTGCCAAAGCCATGAAAGGTGACCGCGAGAGCTGCATCGCCGCCGGCGCTTCTGAGTACATCAGCAAGCCGGTCGACATCGACCAGCTCATCTCGTTGTTGCGGATATGGTTGAATCGATAATCGGCGATCCCGCTGCCGGGATCACCCCGCCCACTCGCGACGATGAGCGCGCGTCGGTCGAGCTGTCGCTTCTGCTGGAGGCGCTCGTGCGCTGGAGTGGACACGACTTCCGCGACTATGCGGCAAGTACGCTCAAACGGCGCGTGGCCGAACGTATGCGCGCTGAAGACGTTCGCAGCATCAGCGGTTTGCAAGAGCGGCTGCTTCACGATGACGACGCGCTGCGTCGCTTCGTCATGGCGATGTCGACGACGTCAAACCGGTTGCTGCGGCCGCCGGAATACTTCCGCGCCTTTCGCGAACGGGTCGTTCCGTTTTTACGAACCTACTCGTTCGTACGGCTCTGGTTTCCGGCGGCGTCGACCGGCGAAGACGTGTATAGCATCGCGGCGATTCTGTTCGAAGAAGGCTTGTTGGAGCGGTGCATGATCTACGCGACGGACCTGAGCGAGTTGGCGCTCGCGCAGGCGCGTTCTGCGAGGTACGCCATCGGTTCGCCGGAAGAATTCGCGGCGGACTACCACGCCACGGGAGGCCGGACGTCCATCTCCGATTTTGCGGAGATATCGGAGCATAGCGTGCAATTCAGAGAGGAGCTCACCCGCCAAGTGATCTTCTCGACGCATAGCTTGGCCACCGATTCTTCGCTGAACGAATTTCACTGCATCCTCGCGCGCGGAGTCCTCTCGCAATTCAATAAGACGCTGCAGTTCCGCGTACACAACTTGTTTTTGCAAAGTCTGACGCGGTTCGGGTTCGTGTGCTTGAGCTCGTCCGAGTCGCTCCACGCGACGCCTCACGAAGGCGCCTTCCGGAAAATCGACGAGACGTTCCCCGTCTATCGCCGGATGCGCTAAACGCAGGACGGGGCGCTCGTTCCGGGCAAACCTTGCGCATTGCACGGCTCTTGAGCCGAAGGAGGGTTTTTTTTATGAGGCTTCTCCGACATTGCGTTTTTCTCGCACCTCTGGTACTTTGCGCACCGGTTGTTGCACAAGCTGACGCGACTTCATCGCACCTAGCGTCACTGAGTTGGTTGAACGGTACCTACCGGTGCGCGAATTCCGGCACGGTTGCCGGTAAACCGCAAAAGCGAACCACCTCCACGTTCATCGTCAGGCGTAACGGGTCGTGGTACGATTTGACCGACCCCAAGGATAAAGTCGGCCTAACGCGGATCACCTATAGTAAAGTAAACGGCAAATATGTGTACGTCAGCACGAATTCGGATGCCAGCTACAACGTCGGATATTTGAACATAACGCCCAGCGGGTTCTCAATCGTGTATCCGAGCGTCCTCGCTGTTCCGGCCGACGACCGCAACGCCTCGGCTACGCTGACCAAGATGGCAAATGGGTACACGTTCGTTAGTAGTGGCACGTCGATGAGCGGCAAAGACAAGGGCAAGCCCTACGTATATAAAAGCGTTTGTACCAAGTAACGCCGGGCCGGCATGACATGCGCACCTAGGGGCATAATGTAGCCTGCCATGAACTCGGACGTGATCAATCAAGTGTTCGCATGGGCGCCGATCACCGCGTTCGTCCTCGTTGTAGCCGTAGTGTATGCGGCCAAACGAAACGAAGCAGCCACCGCACCGTCGTACGGCAAGACCTATGCGTGCGCCCAATGCGGCCGGCGCGGCAACCGCGAACACATGGTCCCGGTGACGCACGAGGGAGCTGTCGTATGGTACTGCGAGCGCTGCGCCGGAAGGCCTGCGCACTAGCAGCCAGGCGCCTTTTCGCATCATGTAATATCAGCTCCGGACTTGCATCAGGAGGTGCGTTAGTATGACCATTGATGTTTCTGCGCCACAGGGAACGCAAAACGTATGGGATATGGCGCAGCAGCAGCTCGACGACGTTGCCCGGCTCATCGGCCTGAACGAATCGATTCACGGATTCTTACGCGAACCCAAACGCGTCCTGGAAGTATCGGTGCCCGTACGCATGGACAATGGCGTCTTTCGCATGTTCAAAGGGTACCGGGTGCAACACAACATGTCGCGCGGCCCGACGAAGGGCGGTATTCGTTTTCATCCCGAGGTTTCGCTCGATGAAGTGAAAGCGCTGGCGATGTGGATGACCTGGAAGTGCGCGCTGGTAAACATTCCGTTCGGCGGCGCCAAAGGCGGCGTGATCTGCGATGCCAAGCATATGTCGATGCAGGAGCTGGAAAACCTCACGCGGCGGTTCACCAGCGAAATCTCAATCATCATCGGGCCTGAAAAAGACATTCCCGCACCCGACGTCTACACCACTCCGCAAATCATGGCCTGGATTATGGACACGTTTTCGATGCAGCGGGGATATTCCGTACCGGGGGTGGTCACGGGAAAGCCGGTTTCGATCGGAGGTTCACTGGGCCGTGATAAAGCAACCGCGCGCGGTTGTTTGTTCGTCGTCGATGAGGCGATGCAAACATTGAACTTGCCCATTGAAGGCGCCCGCGTCGCAATCCAAGGATTCGGTAACGCCGGAATGCATGCAGCAGAGCTCATGGCCAAGCGCGGATATCGTATCGTCGCGGTTTCCGATTCGCGCGGCGGCGTGGGTAATCCGGACGGCTTGGACGTGGACGGCGTCATCGCGCATAAAGCGGAAACCGGCTCCGTCGCGGGATTTACCGGCGGCGATCGCTTGGACAACCGTGAAGTGCTCGAATATGATTGCGAGGTGTTGGTGCCCGCCGCACTTGAGAAAGTGATCACGTCCGAAAACGCCCCGCGCATCAAAGCCAAAATCATTGCCGAGGCCGCAAATGGGCCGACGCTGCCCGATGCCGATCGCATCTTGTTCGAGCGCGGAATCATGGTACTGCCGGATATTCTGGCGAATGCGGGCGGCGTCACCGTCTCGTATTTGGAGTGGGTGCAAGATCTTCAAGAGAACTTCTGGGAGGAAGAAGAAGTCAACGAACGGCTGCGCCGGAAAATGACGCGCGCTTTTCGGGAAACGCACGAACAAGCGCAGCGATTGCAGATCGACATGCGGCGCGGCGCGTATGCCGTTGCCGTTTCACGCGTTGCCGAGGCCACGAAACTGCGCGGTCTGTACCCGTAACAGCGGTGCTCGACCGGCCGCTGCGCGCCGCAATTCTTGCAGCGGCTGACAACTCGCTCGTTCGGCGGGCCGTCAGCCGCTATGGGTTCTCGCTTGGTGCCAAACGGTTCGTCGCCGGTGAGACGGCCGATGAATTTCTCACCGTCGCCGCGTCGTTGAATAACCAGGGCTTTGCTGTTGCGTGCGGGATTCTCGGTGAGGGCGTTATGGAACCGGCGCAGGCACGTGCCGCCGCGGATGAATACTGCACGCTTCTACGCCGGTTTTACCAAGGCGGCATCGATGCGAACGTTGCATTCAAACTCACGCACGTCGGTCTGGACATCGATCGCGAAACGGCCTTTGAGCATGCCGCGCGCATTGCGCAAACGGCACGACAATTCCAAAACACGATGCGGCTCGATATGGAGCAGTCGCGCTACGTCGATCCGACGCTCGCGATCTACCGCCGCTTGCGCGAACGATTTCAAAACGTAGGCTTCGTGCTGCAATCGTGCCTGCTTCGCAGCGAGGGCGATCTTCGCGAACTGTTGCACGCTTCACCGAACGTGCGGCTGGTCAAGGGCGCATACTTGGAGCCGCACACGATCGCATATCAAGACAAGCGTGACGTTGACGCAAATTATGTGCGTCTTGTGGAGATCGCCTTTTCGGCGGACGGCTATACCGCGGTAGCGACCCACGATCCGCGCATTATCGAACGGGCGATTAACCTGGCCGAGCGGGCCGGTTTTGCCAAAACCGGGCGGTTCGAATTTCAGATGCTCTACGGCATCGCCGGCGGATTGGCGAGCGAACTCCTGGCCGCCGGGTACCGCGTGCGTCTGGCTGTGCCGTATGGGCGATATTGGTTTCCCTATTTGATGCGCCGGCTGGCCGAGCGCCCCGCGAACCTCGCCTTCTTGCTCAAAGGGCTCTGGCGAAGATGAAAGGACTGGAAGGCGTCTTTGCGGCCGTCGTAACGCCGTTTGATCAGAACCTGGTACCCGACGCGGCCGCAGCGATACCGTACTATCAATCGCTCTTAGCCCGGGGATGCCAGGGTCTGAATATTCTTGGCACGACGGGCGAGGCGATGTCCGTGGGCTTGCGCGCACGACGTGCATTTATGGAAGCCGTTGCGCAGGAACTACCGGCGGGTAGACTCATGGTCGGGGTCGGCGCAAGCGCTTTGGACGATGCCGCCGAGCTTTCGCGGACGGCGATCGATGCAGGCTTTTCTTGGCAGCTCATTATTCCGCCGTTTTATTATCGCGATGTCGATGATGACGGTATCGTGCGGTATTTCGATGCGCTGTTCCGCCGCACGCCCCCGCGCGCGCAAAGCGTCGTGCTCTACAACTTCCCGCGCATGAGTGGAATCACGTTTCACGCAGATCTCGTCGAACGCTTGGCGCGCGAGTTTCCTGAAGCGATCGCCGGCGTGAAGGACAGTTCCAATTCGTTCGAGCTGGAAGAGCAAATTTTGCAACGGTGCCCGCGTCTTCGCGTTTTCCCGGGCACCGAAGCGCTCTTGCAGCAAGCTCGCAAGCATGGTTTAGCCGGGTGTATTTCCGGCAGCGTATGTCTTTGGCCGGAGCTTGCCGCGCACGTATGGGCCAGCGGAGATGCGGGCGAAGCCGAACGTTTGGCTGAGCTGCGCGGCGGGCTTCCCGCGAGCGGCCTAATCGGCGCCGTGCGCAGCCGGATTGCGAACGAGCGTGCGGATTCCCTGTGGTCGCGCAGCGTTCCGCCGCTGGGTTGATTAAAGGCGACATCTTAATCTTGCGATAACATGAAGCCGCTATGAATACAACCATGAAAAATTGTATCGCCATCATTGCTCTTGCCGCTGCACTTCCGCTTGCCGCATGCGGCGGTAACAGCAGCAATTCGAGTTCGAACTCAAATGCCGCTTCGAACAACGCCGGTTCAACCAGCGGTGCGGCAGCAACGATTACCGCGGCCGGATCGACGGCACTGTTGCCCCTGGTCAAACAAGCGGCTCAGGATTACCAGGCCAAGCATCCAAACGTAAAAATCAGCGTTTCAGGCGGTGGTTCGATGGTCGGCATCACGCAATCGGCACAAAAGGCCGTCGATATCGGCGACTCCGACGTGCCCGCTGCCAACCAGCCCAGTTTGGTAGACCATCAAGTCGCGGTGGTAACGTTCGGCGTCGTCGTCAATCCGAAAACCGGCGTCAAAAATCTGAGCATCCAGCAGATTCGCGACATTTTCTCCGGAAAAACAAAGAACTTCAGCCAGCTAGGCGGAGCGGATCAACAAATAACGATCATCAATCGTCCGCGTAGTTCAGGCACACGCGCGGTGTTCGTCAAGAACATCATGGGCGGCCAACAGCCGACGGAAAGCGGTTTGACGCAGGACTCGTCCGGCACGGTTGCTACGATGGTCGCTCAAACGCCGGGCGCTATCTCGTATCTGGCGATGAGCTACGTGAAGCCCGGACAACAGCAAGCCGTCTGGATCAACGGCGTTGCGCCGAGCGACGCGAATGTTGAAAGCGGCAAGTATCCGTACTGGTCCTACGAACACATGTTTACCAACGGTCAATCCAGCGCGCAAGTAGCGGACTTCATCAACTTCGTAAAAAATGACACCTCGCTGCTGCGCCAGCTCGGCTTCATTCCCGTTTCGGCGATGAAAGCGGGAGCGAAATAGGCGTAGTCACGGTGTGATCGCTCCGCGCAATACCGTTACGGAGAGCGGCGCGATTTTGTACGTTGCGGCGGCGGGCAGCCCGGTTTCCATCAGCAGTCTCCCATTGGGATTCGGCCGATTCGCCGGGTTGCCGTCCCACCGGTACTGTGCCGCGCCGAGCGTAACGCGCGTTACCTTGCCGGTGAAGCCTGCGCCCGATGGCGCGAGCTCGACTGACACTGTGCGGGCAGCAGTGTCTTTGTTTACAATCAGCAGCGACCACGCCCCGTCCGGGCGGCGCAGTGCGTATGCCGTGACCAGGGCGTTGTGGTTGCCCAAAGACGTTTCTACGGGGTAGACCACGTGCGGCGCGTCACCGGGCAGCGCCCATTGGCCCGTGAGCAGTTGCAGTGCGTAATATGCCGCGCCCTTGGCTTGAACGTTGAACTTTGCATCGACGATGTACGGATTATATGCGCCCCACGTATTGCAGGTGCGCGCACGGTCTAGCGGTTCGGGCTCGGACTGGTAATACGTTGCATAGGAGACGCCTGAGGCAAACGAAGAGCCCATGAAATCGGCAAGCCAAAGCGCTCCGTACAAACGCTGCGGTGCGCCCGTGCCGTCCGGTGAAAAGTTATCCTCTGTTTCGAGCAACGGAACTGAGGGCGGCACGCCGTCGGCGCGCCACTGCGCAACGATGCGCCGCACGAATGAAGGCTCGTCGAGGAGATCAGCCTGCAGTTGTTTACCGCTATCGCAATTGTGATACGGATAATGCTCCCACGACATGAATTGGAAATCCGACAGCCTGCCGCGACGCCGCAGGTACCCGATGAACCGGTGCAGCCACGAGCGATCGCCGGCTGCGTTCGCCCATGCCGGGACATCGCGGGGGACGCCCTCGAAAACCGGTCCGCCCACGCGGATTGCCGGATCGACGCGATGGATTGCCGCCGCAAATTGAACGTACAGCGCGGCGTAGTCTTCCGGGAGCGCGTATTGTCCATCGACTTCCTCACCCATCTCGATGTAGGCGATCGGATAACCGCGGCGTTCGAGGTAACGGATTTCGTTCGCTGCGTTTTGCGGCGTACTGTAAAAGACCGGCACCGG
>DASRSF010000141.1:0-2699 GCA_035656615.1 Vulcanimicrobiaceae bacterium
GGGTATGACGCGGGCTACTACGGGTATTTGTGGTCCTTGGTCTACGCGCAGGACATGTTCACGGTGTTCCAAAACGGCGGCCTGGAAAGCCCCGTCGTCGGAATGCGTTACCGCACCGATATTCTGCAACCTGCACGGACGTACGATCCGGATACCGAGGTTGCGCGCTTCCTGGGGCGCGCAATGAGCCCCGACGCGTTTTACGCGCAGTTTACTTCAGCGCCGGGAACCACCGGCGGAACTACGGATACGAAACCATGATTCTCGCAGCGGCGTTTGCCTTGGCGTCGGCAACATTTGCGCAAGGCGCTCCCATGCCGATTTCCACCGTCTACACGCGATGTTCCGGGGCTAACGTTTCGCCGGAACTCCATTGGCACGGCTCGCCTGCGGCGACAAAAAGCTTCGCGCTGGTCATGCACGATCCTGACGCGCGGGCTCCGGGCGGCTGGTATCACTGGGTTGCATATAATCTGCCGGCCAGGACCACGGAGCTTGCCGCGGGCGCTACACTCTCGCAACATCAATTGGGCCGCACGTCGTTCGGGGAGAACGCCTACGGCGGCCCCTGTCCGCCTCCGGGAAAACCGCATCACTACAACTTTACGCTATACGCATTAAATGAGCCGGCCGTTTCCGGGCAATACTTGACGGGTCCGCAGCTCGAGCATCTCATCGCCCGGCATACGATAGCCACCGCGAAGCTCATGGGCTTATACGGCCGCTAGGTGACCGCACCGCTCCGTCAAAATCCCGGCAGTATGGATGCGCCAGAAGTGGTCATAAAAGTGCGGGAGAGCGGACCCTACCTGGTAACCGGAACGGTTCGGCTTACCGATTGCGAGGGCAACGTCTACGAAGTTACCGGCGAGAACATTGCGCTCTGCCGGTGCGGCGGATCCACGACCAAGCCCTTCTGCGACGGCAGCCACCGCAGCAACGGGTTTGCGGCGCCGGAACGCGCCCTTGCGCCGGAAACGGAGAAATAACATGCCTTCATACGTTCGCGCCGGTCATCTTCCACCTAAGCGGCACATTCAATTCCGCCGGCCGGACGGCGGGCTGTACGCCGAAGAGTTGTTCTCGACCAAGGGTTTTGAAAGCGTTTACTCATTGCTCTATCACCTGCGGCCGCCAACTGCGACGATTGAAGTTCGCGAATGGAAACGCCCGGCAGTACATTTTGCCGCGAACGACCCGCTCCGGAACCGGCATTTCAAAACCTCCGCAATCACTGCAAGCGGTGACGCCGTCGAGGCACGCACGCCGCTCCTGGGCAACGCCGACATTGTCCTTTCCATCGCCAACGTCACCGAACCGATGCAATACTTCTACAGAAATGTCGGAGGAGACGAACTGCTGTTTATTCACAGCGGTGAAGGGACGCTGCAAACGCCGTTCGGCGATCTGGCGTACCGCGCACACGATTACGTCGTCGTTCCTACCGGAACGACATACCGGCTTCTGCCTGCTGCGCCGACACGCGTGCTGGTGCACGAAAGCGCGGGGATGGTACGCATTCCGCGCAAGTACCGCAACGAGTACGGTCAATTGGAGGAAGCAGCCCCGTACTACGAACGTGACTTCCGCGCGCCGCTGCTCTCGCAACCAATCGACGAGCGCGGTGAATACGAAATCCGCGTAACGAACAACGGACGCCATGCAATATATATCGTTCAAAATCATCCGTGCGATGTCGTCGGCTGGGACGGCTACTGCTATCCCTACGCATTCAACCTGGAAGAATTCGCGCCCATCACCGGCAAACTGCACCAGCCGCCGCCCGCGCACGCGACTTTCGAAGCTCCCGGCGCGGCGTTTTGCGCCTTCGTTCCGCGCATGTTCGATTATCATCCGCTTGCGATTCCGGTGCCGTACAATCACTCCAGCGTCGACTGCGATGAAGTGCTGTACTACGTCAGCGGTAATTTTATGAGCCGCCGCGGCGTCGAGGAAGGCTCGATTACCCTGCACGCGGCCGGCGCACCGCACGGGCCCCAGCCCGGGGCAGTCGAAGCAAGTCTGGGCAAAACGTCAACGGACGAGATCGCGGTTATGGTCGATACGTTCAAGCCGCTGGGCTTGGCGCGGCACGCGCTCGAAGTCGAAGACCCCAGCTATTTCCGGTCGTGGGCGGAGGAACCGGCGAAAGCCTGAATTCCCCCGAACAGCACAACGGTAACGGCAATAGCGCCGATCTCGCGCCAGATAAATGCGTCCCACTCGTAATGCGCCGCCCGCCTTTGCGGCAGCTGCAACGGATCGAAGCTTCGCGATGCCATCGATGCCCGTTCGGCTCGCATCAGTAGGGCATTGCCCAACGTCAAAATCAGCAAGAAAATGAACGCCAGCAGCGTCAAACGCATGGCAGAATTGTACCCGCAACTTGACCGAAACCGATCTTGGGTTTTCCAGGAGCGTGAGCACACCCGCGCAGCGTGACGGTATCTGCGTCTTCGAGGAATGAGCGCACTTCACCGGACGGCAGCGTTAGCGGTCTGGTGCCGCGCCACGTGAGCTCGATGAAGCTCCCGTAGCCGTCCGCTTGAGGTCCCGATATCGTACCCGACGCGTACAGATCACCGGGCCGCACGGCTGCTCCATTGACCGTAACGTGCGCGAGCTGCTGTGCCATGTTCCAGTACATGTGCCGGAAATTCGTGCGCGAGACGGTGTGCGGAGCGGTCATCAATTCACGC
>DASRSF010000142.1:0-1783 GCA_035656615.1 Vulcanimicrobiaceae bacterium
CTTGCCGTCACGATTCTCACCAGCATGAGTGAACGCGATACGGCAGACGTAGGGCTCGGATCGTACCCGCTGCAGACTGCCATGCGGCTCGCGGCGCTCGCGCGTGAAGCGGGATGTGACGGTGTGGTGTGCAGCGCGCACGAAGTGCGCGGAATAAAGTCCGCCATCGGCGCCGATTTTCTCACGCTTACGCCCGGTATTCGGCCCGCGGGCTCCGACGCCGGCGATCAAAAGCGCACAACGACACCTGCGCAGGCAGTTGCCGCCGGAGCCGATTACCTGGTCGTCGGCCGCCCGATCACGCAGGCGCCGGATCCCGCGGCTGCTGCAAAAGCGATCCTTGAAGAGATGCGATCGTGAACCTCGAGAGCGAACTACGCTCGCGCGGCGCGCTGCTTGCGGGACATTTCCGTTTGAGTTCGGGCCGCCACAGCGACCGGTTTATTCAAAAGTTTCGCATTCTGGAAAACCCCGCGCTATTGGAACCGGTCGCGCGCGAGATCGCCCAGGCGTTCGCGCACGCCAAGCCGACCGTGGTCGTGAGTGCGGCGGTTGGCGGCATTCTGCTGGGTTATGAAGTCGCGCGCGCGCTTGGCACCAAAGCGATCTTCGTTGAAAAAGAATCCGGTGTTCCCGTCTTGCGAAGAAGCTTTTCCCTTGCGCCCTCGGATCGCGCGCTTATTGTCGAGGACGTCGTGACCACCGGGGGTTCGGTCAATGAGGTACTCGGCGTCGTGCGCGGCAGCGGCGCACAGATTTCCGGCGTCGGCGTTATCGTGCGCCGCGCCGATGTCGACTTCGGCATTCCAACGCATGCGTTACTCGATATGCCGATTGTTTCATACGATCCGGCTGAATGTCCGCAATGCGCGCGCGGCGAGCCAATCACGGATCCCGGGTCGCGTCGCGCGTGAAGCCCTTGGTCACGGTGCGAGAGGGACATGCCGCGGACCGTTCATTCGCTCAAGATCTGGGCCGGCGCACCATGACGGACAGCGTCGCGCCGTTCCGTTCATACAGACCCGGCGCCTTAGAACACAGCTACGAAATGCTGCTGGACTTCATCTTTAGTCAACCGCATGTCATGCTCGTTGCCGAGCGCGAGGGTAAACCGCTCGGCTTTCTCCTGATGCTGGATTCGATGCCCGATGAGGTCACGCGCATGCCGCAGGCGTTCGTCGCGTACATGGCCGTGGAACCTTTGGCGCGGCGGCGCGGTATAGCCTCACGTCTGCTTGCCGCTGCCGAAGATGAGGCACGGAGGCGAGGTTTGCCGTATATGGGGTTGATGGTCACGGAAACGAATGCCGCAGCGCGTGCACTGTACGAGCGGGCCGGGTACATGACCGAGCGGCGGTTGCTGTGCAAGCCGCTCTAGATCCGGGCGGCCGCCGCCGGTTATGGATGACCATCGGCGTCATCGTGCTGCTGGCAGTTGCGCTTTGGTTCGCGACGAAAATTCCGAAGACGATTGCGATTTTTTTAATCGCCGCATTTCTGGCCTCAGCGATACATCCAATCGTCAACGTCTTAGAACAGCGGCGCATTCCACGCGCATGGGCGATTACGATCGTCTATGCCGCGCTCATCATTTTTACCGTCATTCTGCTGGTGGTCATCGTTCCGATGACGGTCGATCAGACGCAGGCGTTGGTCGCAAATGTTCCCGCGTTCTTGAACGCCGTTCAAACGTGGCTGCTCGGCGTACAAGCGACGCTGCACGATCGTTTTCCCGAAGCCAATATTCCAACGCATATGCTCAACGTCACGCAGATGGGCGGGC
>DASRSF010000143.1:0-6510 GCA_035656615.1 Vulcanimicrobiaceae bacterium
CCCGGTCTTTTTTCGACTGCTCGTATTTCAGGCGCCCATAGTCGCCGATTTTGCAGACGGGCGGCTGCGCAGTAGGCGAGACCTCGATGAGGTCCAACCCCCCGCCCCGCTCGCGCGCAAGTGCGTCTTCGGTAAGCATAATACCGAGCTGCGAACCATCCTCATCAATCACGCGCACTTGGCGGATGCGAATCTGGTCGTTTATCCTGAGCGGTCGAGCTATGGCATTCTCCTTTTAGGAAATAAAAAATAGGCTTGCCGAAGCAACCCCATCGTTGGAACCTACCGGCGGTTCCTCGGAAGAAGACCGGATCGCCCGAAGGCATCCGGTGAGGACCCCTCCCCCGGGCCCTACTTCGGCTCACGCACTATACCATAGGGTGCCGGGTCCTCGTCAAGATGGGGCGGTGTTGCGATCGGGCTCGCTCGAGAGGGTCTCCTCGTCTGAGAGTAGCGGCGATATGCGTCTACATATCCAATCCGCCAGAGCGGCCACCTGGAGGCCTTGAGCGACCTTCAGAAACAGTGCTACCGCTTCGTCGTCGGTAGCGTGCATCGTGTACCCGTGAATCTGCAGAAAAAGTTTGCCGCAAATCCACGCGATTCGCTTGTTGCCGTCAACAAAGGGCTGGTTTTCAGCTAGGGAATGCATGAGCGCAGCAGCTTTGAGCGGTATCGTTGGATACGCGTCTTCACCGAACACGGTTTGCTGCGGGCGCCCGGCCGCTGATGAAACGCCTGCGGGATACCGGAGTTCCGGTGTCCCGATAGCCTCTCTATACACGGCAATAATGTCTTCATCGGTAAGGTATTGCAATTTAGCTTTCGGCTAGGGCTTTGAGGATTGAATCGTCTTCCTTCGCGATGGCTCTAACCATTGCAAGCATCTGGTCACGTGAGATCGGGTGACGCTGTGAATATTCACGCAAAGATTCGCCGACGATCTCGTTTACCGACCGCTTTTCGATTGTCGATCGCAGCTTCAGCTGCTCTGCCATTTGCTCGTCCACGCGGATATTTATTTGTTTTAGCGCCATAGTTCAACTCATCATTACGTTAAGGATGCTTGCTACTATGGTAGCATGCTTTGGTGCTGTGTCAATACTCCCTCGCCTTGAATCTCCCCTGGTACGCATGCCCAACGATAAGCAAGCATTGGCTTCCTAGCAAGCACCTTTTCTTGGCATGATGAGGTTGTCGAACCATTGCTGGAGCCCTCGAAGCGCGTTGGCCTCGAAGGCGCTCGGCTGTCCTTCGAGCGGCTCAGGATGACAACCACGGTTTGGCGCGGGAAATGATGGTGGATGGAGTATCGGGCGTGGACCGGTGAGGTGCCGGAAGAATTTGCGCGGTTTTGGTATGCAATGCTGGAGGAGAGCGGACTGCTAGGCTCGGGCGTCGTGGCGGATTGGCAGGTTCGGCTGCGGGAGCACTTTTCGCGTGAGCTGGAAGCCAAGCGTATGGGGTGGTTCGTGGCGTTGGACGGCGGCCGCATCGTGGGCACTGCCGCGGCCTTCCTGCACGGTGGGCCGTCGTACATCTTCAAGGACCGGGCTGCAACGCTCGCCGGCATCTATGTCCTGCCGCGATACCGTCGTCGCGGTATCGCGCGGGAGCTGACGCAGCGGGCTGTGGCGTGGTGCCGCGAACAAGGATGCGCATCCGTGCGTTTACGTGCGTCGACGGCGGGCCGTCCGCTGTATGAGTCCCTCGGATTTCACGACGGAGATGAAATGGTTTTGACGCTGGTGTGACGCAGCGTTAAGCGGGCTTGGTTTGTTCTTCGGAAAGAACTTTGCCGGTCTTCGGGTCGATTTTGCGCTGAGCGCCGTCCTCGGCTTGCGCGACAAGCAATCCCACTTCGTCGCGCATCGATACGTACTTATTATGCGGCTGCGCGGACGGCCGCGGCTCGACTTGCCATAGGATGTCGCCATTGTCGTTCAACCCGAAAATGTTTTGCGGAAAATCTTCTTCCGGAGGAACGCTAAGAAGCACGACGTTCACGCCCTCGATATTCAGGCGTTGCTTGATCGGATATGCGGGAAGCTGCGGAATAGCGCCGGCGCTCATCGATCTACTTGTACCCCTAGTTCGGACAGCGACTCGCCCAGCTCTCGCAGAAGCAGATCGATCTCGCTTTCTTCGATAACGAGCGGCGGAGCGATCCGTAACACGTGTTCGCGTGTGTCCTTGGCGACGATTCCGCGATGCAGCAAGCGCTCGGAGACAAGGCGCGCCGGTATCGTCAGTTCGATGCCGATAAGCAAGCCGCGTCCGCGCACTTCGTTGACGAGTGGTGAGTTCAGCGCGCGAACGCCTTGCATAATTTTGGCGCCGGCATAGCGCGCGCGAGCCGGTAAATGCTCGTGCACGACCACGTCCATCGCGGCCGAGGCGACGGCGCACGCCAGCGGATTTCCGCCGAAGGTGCTGCCGTGTTCTCCGGGCTTGAACAACAGGAGAAGATCGCGTGCGGCAAGCACCGCAGAGACAGGATAGAATCCACCTCCGAGCGCTTTACCGACGATCAGCACGTCTGGTTTGACTCCCTCGTGCTCGCAAGCAAACAAGTCGCCCGTTCTTCCGAATCCCGTTTGAATTTCGTCCGCCATAAACAGGACGCGGTGTTCGCGGCACAATCCCCATGCGCGCTTCAAGAATCCATCGGGCGGAACGTTGACGCCACCTTCGCCTTGTATCGGTTCAATCAGGATTGCGCACGTGTTCTTATTGACGGCTTGGTGCAGTGCGTCGTAATCGCCGTACGGTACGAAAACAAAACCGGGAGTAAACGGTCCGAAATCGCTGCGGTATTCCGGCGTATCACTCAGGCTGATTGCCGCAGTCGTACGTCCGTGGAAATTGCTTGAAAAAACAATGATCTCCGCGCAATTCGATTCGATACCCTTGACCCGGTAACCGTAACGCCGTGCCAATTTGATGGCGGTTTCGACGGCTTCGACGCCGGTGTTCATCGGCAGGGCCATATCGTAGCCGCAAAGCTGCGTGAGCTCTTGCAAAAAACCCGGAAGCCGGTTGTTGCGCATCGCTCGCGAGGTCAGCGTGAGTTTTTGCGACTGTTCGATGAGGGCGGCGCGAATTTTCGGATGGCAATGTCCTTGGTTCACTGCCGAGTACGCACTTACGCAGTCCAGGTACCGCGTGCCATTGACGTCGTAGAGCCAGACGCCCTCCGCCCGTTCAACAACGACGTCGAGGGGATGATAATTATGAGCCCCAAAGCGGTCTTCGATCGCTATGAGCTGCGCGGCAGTATCGCGAACTTCGTTCATCTTCGTTCCGGTGCGCCGCGTGTGTTTACTTTTCCGTGGACGAAGAAATCGAGGGAAAAGGACCGCAGGGGCGCGAGGCCTGCGTTCCAGGAACACTTGCCGTTTTGCTTAAGGACGATCGGCCCGCTTACCTTTATGACTGACGCCGCCTACGAAGATGCGCAGCTCCGCCTGGAACGTTTTTTGGAGCGCGACCGCAATGCCCAAGTCGGTGAGGCCGGGCGAACATTGACGTTCGACCACGGTAGGCGTACGGAACGTGCCATTCTGCTGTTTCACGGTCTTTCCGCAAGCCCCCGGCAGTTTTTAGCGATAGCGGAATCGCTGCACGCGCGCGGTCACAACGTCTTCGTCCCGCGCCTGCCCCGTCACGGGTATGCCAATCGCCTCTCCGAAGCCCTTGCGTTGATGAACGCGCAGCAGTTGCAAGCATGCGCCGCCGATGCGCTCGCCGTAGCACGCGGTCTCGGCCGCTCCGTGACCGTGGCCGGATTTTCACTCGGCGGATTGCTTACTGCATACGTGGGACAGCGCGAGCCCGTCGACCGCGTCGTCGCGATCTCTCCGTTCTTAGGCATATCCGTTATTCCGGATTTGTTGCACGTACCGCTGGCGCGGTGGCTGCTGCGCCGCCCGAACCGTTTTTATTGGTGGGATCCGCTGTTGCGCGATCGACAGATGCCTGAACACGGCTATCCGCGCTTCGCCTCGCATGCGATCGGTCACAGTCTGACTTTGGCTCATGAGATGATGGAACTCGCCCGTACGCAAACTCCGCACGCGGCAAAGCTCGTGCTCGTGGTGAACCCGCGCGATTCCACGGTGAATCGGCGAGCAATAGCTCAACTCGCGAAGCGATGGTCCGCGCATAAGCCCGGCGCGGTGCGAATTACGCGGCTGCATGGGTTACCGCCGTTCGTCCACGATATCATCGAACCCAAGCGCCATCCGCGCGTCGCCCAGCGGGTATTGCCCGTTCTCGTGGAACTCATCGAAGGATGATCACGCGGTGTGAGTGGGCTTCGAGTGAACTTATGATTCCCTACCATGATAAGGAATGGGGCACACCGTCTCACGACGATCGCAAGCACTTCGAATTTCTGGTTCTTGAAGGCGCGCAAGCCGGACTTAGTTGGGCAACGATCCTGCGTAAGCGCGAACGGTATCGCTCGTTGTTCGCAGATTTCGATCCCGCCCGCGTCGCGCGGTTCACCGGTTCGCGCATCGAGCGCATTTTGAGCGATCCCGGCATCGTCCGCAACCGTTTAAAAGTCGGCAGCGCCGTCACGAATGCGAAGGCGTTCTTACGCGTGCAAGAAGAATTCGGCAGCTTCGATCGCTATCTCTGGAACTTTGTCGACGGAAAACCGGTACGCAACCGTTGGACTCGTTCCTCGCAGGCGCCGGCCAGCACGCCGCTTTCCGACGCGCTGAGCAAAGATTTGCGCAAGCGCGGGTTCTCTTTCGTCGGCTCAACCATCATGTATTCGTTTATGCAGGCGGTCGGCGTCATCGACGATCACATCCTCACGTGCTTCAGGCGCCGCCGCTAAATCCCGCGCGCTCGTACGAGGAGGCGATGCAGCGGGTGCAGGCATTTCAAGCCTGCGACGACGATAGAATCTTGCCGCAGGCCCGCACCGCGTTGTTCGATCACGGTCGAAAAACGGAGCACGTCGTCGTGCTGCTGCACGGTTTCACGAATCATCCCGGACAGTATCGTGAATTTGCGCCGCTCGTCTTCGCTCGGGGCGCGAACGTGTTCGTTCCGCGTATGCCGGAGCAGGGCGACCGCGATCGCATGACGCGCAGGATGGCGGATCTTACCGCGGAGTCGCTGCTCGCGCGCGCTTCGGAAGCCGTTGACATCGCATGCGGCCTCGGCGAACGCGTTCGCGTGGCGGGTATATCGTCCAGCGGCCTGCTCTGCGCGTACTTCGCGGCGCACCGCACGGACATCGATCGAGCCGTTCCCATCTCCCCGGTGTTTGCGATTCTCAAATTACCGTATTGGCTTAGCGCGCTAACCGCTCAGATAATGTTGCTGTTGCCGGATATGTTCTTGTGGTGGGATCCGCGTCTGCGTGAAGCGCAGCACCCGGCGACTGCATATCCGCAGTTTCCAACGCACGCGTTGGCGCAAACACTGCGCATCGGCGACGATGTGTATGCCGACAGCAAACGCGAGCCCCTCTGGGCGCGCTCAATTGCGTTCGCCACCAATAAAAACGATCCGGCGGTGAACAACCGCGTAACCGAAGAAGTCTGCGCGCGATGGAAATGCCGGCGTCCCGATGCCGTAAGTTTGTTCGAATTTATCAACCTGCCAGCCAACCATGACATCATCGATCCGGACAATCCCCGCGCCCGGACCGATATCGTTTATCCGAAGCTGCTCGAACTCATCGGGCCACCGTAGCGGTTATCCGACCGGCACCTTCGCTGCGGGTTCCGCCGTCGTAGGATCGATGCGGCTGTACACGCGGTTCACGGCGTTCGCCGGAAATCCGCCCCGCTGCGCGTGTTCACGAATCTGACTCTCGTCGGTCGCGTTGTAGATGCAATACACCTTATCGGCGGTGACGAAGCTCTCCACCCATTGAATTGAAGGCCCCATCTCCCGCAACACGTTACACGACGTCTGCGATATCGATTGCAACTGGTCCGGCGTAAGCGATCCCGCATTCGGAATCTCGCGCTCAATAACAAATTTCGGCATGAATAACCTCCCTCTACTCGCCCATCAACAATACGCGCCCAGCGCCCCCATGACAAGCCATGTCCCGCCCCTGCCCTGCCTCGCAAGCCCTTCTTGTCATCCTGAGCCTGTCGAAGGACAGCCGAGCCGCGTCGAGGCACGCGCGCTTCGACAAGCTCAGCGGTGGTTCGACAAGCTCACCATGACAATAAGGGACGCCGTCACAATGAGGGACGCCGTCACAATGAGGGTCGCCCTGACAATAAGTTACGGTAAGTTTGGCAGGGGGAGAGATGGTTTGGTGGTGAGGTCGGGGTAGGTTTCGCGGAAATTTTGGACGGCTTGCGCGACCAGCTGGAGCGCGAGGTCGAGTTGTGGATCGCGGCCGGCGTGATAGTCTTGCGGCGCAATGTCGACCTCGAAATCGGGGTCGGTGCCGTGATTTTCAACCTTCCAGCCAACGTCTTTGAACCAGAACGAAAATTCAGGCTGCGTGGTAAGCGTGACGTCAACGAG
>DASRSF010000144.1:0-1786 GCA_035656615.1 Vulcanimicrobiaceae bacterium
CGAGCACGAGTGTTTCCGCTGCCCTGGGAATGGCTAAAGCGCGCGACTTGGCCAAGCGTTCGGAGACGGTCGTCGCGGTACTCGGTGACGGCGCACTCACGGGTGGTCTGGCATACGAAGCGCTCAATAACGCGGGACAACTGCGCACCAACTTTATCGTGATCTTGAACGATAACGAAATGTCGATCGCGCCAAACGTTGGTTCTATCGCCTCGTACCTTTCGGTTCTGCGCAGCAAACCTCTTGCGAATTTAGCGCGCGCGACCGGTAAACAGGTGCTGGACCACTTACCGCTGGGCGGCGTGGCAAAGAAGGCGTTTGAGTCGGCTGAAATGGGTGCGATGCGGTTTATTGCACCCGCGGAGAAAGCCGCCGTCATCTTCGAGGAACTCGGTTTCCGGTACATGGGGCCGATAGACGGGCACAACTTCGATGCGGTCGTCGACGCACTCAGTACGGCGCGCAATATACCGCGGGCCGTGCTACTGCACGTGCGTACCGTCAAAGGCAAAGGCTACGAACCCGCGGAGAAGGATTCGCGTACATTTCACGGCCTGGGCGCATTCGATAAGAACAACGGCCAGATCATCAAAAAGCCGGATGCCCCGCGGACGTTCTCGCAGACGTTTGGTGAGGCCATGGTTTCGGTGGCGAGCCGCGATCCGCGCGTCATCGGCATTACTGCGGCCATGCCGGACGGCACGGGTCTGGCGAAGTTCGGCAAAGCGTTTCCCGAACGCTATTTCGACGTGGGCATCGCCGAAGCGCACGCCGTGTGCTTCGCCGCCGGCGCTGCGACGAGCGGCTTGCGTCCGGTGTGCGCTATTTATTCAACATTCCTGCAACGCGCGTACGACCAGATCGTGCACGACGTCTGCGTCCAAAATTTGCCCGTTATTTTTTGCATGGATCGCGCCGGATTCGTAGGCGATGACGGTCCCACGCACATGGGATTGTACGACATCGCGTACATGCGCACGCTGCCGAATATGGTGCTCATGTCGCCGCGCAACGAAGATGAGCTCTTGCCGATGCTCGAACACGCGCTTTCGCTCAATTGCGCCGTGGGTATCCGCTATCCGCGGGGCTCCACCAGCGGAAAGCACGCCGAGCCTGTGGCTCCGATCGTCCACGGGCGTGCCGAGGTACTGCGGCGCGGCGGCGGCGTGGCGCTGCTCGCGTACGGAAACACGGCCGACGCGGCGCTGGAGGCGTATGACATCCTGGCAGTCCGCGCGGACGATGTTGAATTGCCGACCGTGGTGAACATGCGCTTCGCGCGGCCGCTCGACGAGGCGCTGCTGATGGAACTTCCGGTGGACCATTCACACGTTCTTACGTTAGAGGAACATTCGCTCGCAGGCGGCTTCGGCTCGGCGGTCGTAGAATTCGTCTCCGACCACGGACTCGCGCTGACCGTGCAGCGCATCGGCGTTCCCGCCAACGCGCTCGTTCAGCACGACACCCAACCCAAGCAGCGAGCGCTGTTCGGATTGACGGGCGAGCACGTGGCCGCGAGGGTATCGAATTTTCTTGTTGCACCCGTTCGTCCGTGATACAATGCCGGACGAAACTTTAGGGGCCGGGCCGGCCCCTAAAACGTATTTGGACGTCGTAAGGAGTTAAAGGTTGAACCTACTGCTCGCTGCAGCAGCTCCCGCCGCGGTGCCGACCGCCGGGCCCCTGCAGGTGCCCGTCGGGCCGCAAACGGCCCCGAACCTGACTTGGGCTCAGCAGCATTTGGGCTGGCTCACCCACGGTTTGGGCGGTCTCTTCGTCATCTTAG
>DASRSF010000145.1:0-14412 GCA_035656615.1 Vulcanimicrobiaceae bacterium
CACGCTTTCTTTTCCCGTGGTGTTCGGGGTAGCGCTGGTCTCGATCGTCATGGTCTTGCCGGTGTTTCTCCGATCGGGCGGTGACCCGTGGCTGCGTTTTCCAGCTTTGAGCGTACGCTAAGTGGCGGAAGATAAGCCCTACGACGCCACGCCTTCGCGACTCCAAGCGGCGCGCAAGAAGGGCGATGTAACGCGGTCGCAAGAGGTTGGAAACGTCTTATCCTTTGCTGCGGCGATACTCGGATGCACCGTGATCGTTCCGTTCCTCGCAGCTGCGTTTCAAACAACGATTCGATCGGCCGCACACGACGTGACGAATGTGTCTGGGCTTAGTTGGATCGCCATCGCTATGTGCATCCCCGGCGCCTGCGCGGCATGCGGCGCCTACGTTGCATGCATCATCCAAGCGGGCGGTCTAGCGGTAGCGCCGGTGCAAGTAAACTTTGGCCGGCTCGCACCTGGCGCGAACCTTGCACGAATTTGGTCACGTCAGGCTGCGATTGCAGCGGCCCGAGGCATCGTCGCATTTACGGTCGCTGCTGCAGCCGCGGTTCCCGTGCTTTCTGGTGCATACTCCGCACTGATGCGCAATACCGGCGTCACCGGAGTGGCGTCTGCGGCCTGGGCGGGAGCGTTACGCTCCGCATTCCTGGCATGCACCGTGGGCGGAATTTTTGCGGCATGCGATTATGGCGTGCAATTTGTAAGCCGCCGCGCGCGCCTTCGGATGTCGTTCGAAGAAATGCGGCGCGATCACAAAGAACACGAGGGCGATCCGCGAGCTCGGGGGCGCCGAACGGCGCTTCATCGAAGTATCGTTCGCGGCTCGCTGCAACAACTTCCCAATGCCTCGTTCGTGGTTACCAATCCCACGCATATCGCTGTAGCGCTGCGGTACGCGCCTCCGGATATATCCGTCCCCGTTGTCCTTGTTGCCGCAGCTGATGAGCTTGCCGTTCGCGTTCGCGAACAAGCGGCGGCTCATCGTATTCCCGTTATCGAAAACGTGCCGCTTGCCCGCGCGCTTTTCGCCAGCGCCTCCGTAGGGCACGTTATTCCGCCCGAGATGTACATCGGCGTGGCACAAGTCATCGCTTCTCTTTCGAGCATCGAAACGCAAGCATGATAACGCGCGCCTCTTCCGTTGCGTTTGCCGCACTGCTGCTCGGCATTGTCGCGATTCTCATTATTCCGCTTCCGCCGTTTTTGCTTGACTTTCTCCTGGGCGTAAACGTCTTGATGTCCACACTTGTTCTTTTGCTTAGCGTGACCGTAGAGGAGCCGCTGCAGTTTTCCGCCTTTGCGCCTGCGCTGCTCATTGCAACGCTATTCCGGCTCGCGCTGGATGTTTCGGCGACTCGGTTGATCTTGACGCAAGGGCACGAGCCGGGCGGAGCGGGCGCCATGATTCCGGCGTTCGGTGAATTTGTCGTACGAGGCAATATCGTCGTCGGATTGATTATCTTCTCGATTTTGATAACGATACAATTCGTCGTCATTGCGAGCGGCTCGCAGCGCGTTGCCGAAGTTGCGGCTCGCTTCGCCCTGGATGCTATGCCGGGGAAGCAAATGGCGATCGATGCTGACGTTCATGCCGGAGTGCTTGACGCCGCCGGAGCGCGCCGCAAACGTGAGCTCGTCCAAAAGGAAGCAGATTTCTATGGGGCGATGGACGGCGCAGGAAAGTTCATCAAAGGCGACGCGGTTGCGGCGCTGATCATCGTCCTGCTCAACCTTGCGGGCGGTGTCGCGGTTGGGATGCTGTACGACGGTATGCCGGCCGGCGATGCGTTTGGAACGTTCGCGCTGCTCTCCATCGGCAATGCGCTGCTTACAACGTTGCCCGCATTCCTGAATTCTACGGCGATGGGCATGATGGTCACGCGCGTTGCGGCCGACGGCGCACTGGGCTCGGATCTCTCGGCGCAGCTCTTTGCCCGCCCCGATATCCTGCGGATCGCCGGCGGATTGCTGCTTGCCCTCGCGCTCGTGCCGGGCTTGCCGCGCCCGGTGTTCATCGTGCTCGGCGCTTGCGCGATGTGCGTGGCGCAGCTTTCCCAGAAACATCGCGACGCACTGGAACAACGCATGCGCGCCGACCAGGAGACGGCCAAACGAGCCGCGATCCGCCGTCCGGAGATGGCGCTCGGTCTTGTCGGCGTCGATGCGGTCAGCATAGATTTCGGAGCAAACCTGGTTCAACTGCTCGCGCCGCCGCAGGCCGATGCACTGCTCGATCGCATTGGAGAAGTGCGTCGGGCGCTCGCAGCGGAAATCGGAATCGTTCTTCCAGGAGTTCGTATACGGGACGATTTGTCGCGCGACCCGGATTCGTACGCAATCCGCATCCGTGACGAAATCGCCGGCGAAGGCACGCTGAACACCGCATGCATGTTGGCAGTCGCAGGTGCGGATGTTCTGCACGGAATTGCAGGCGAGGCCGTGATTGAACCGGTGTACGGGTTGGAGGCGAAATGGATTGATCCCGCGTTGCGCGAGGGCGCGCTGCAACGCGGCGCGCTGGTATTCGATCCGATTTCGGTTATCGGATCGCACTTGGCCGAACTCGGACGCCGGCATGCCTGCATGTTGCTGGGGCGGCAAGAGCTGACCACGTTGCTGGAGCATCTTCGCGCGACGGTTCCGACGGTAGTGAAGGAAATCGGCAGCGAGCAGCTGCCGTTGACGATGGTTCAGAAGGCCTTCGTTCAGCTGTTGCGCGAGCGGGTGTGGCCGCGCGACCCGGTTGCCGTTCTCGAAGCGATGATCGAAGCCGCGCCCGCTGCGCGAGACCACCGGGACCTGGCCGAGGCCGCGCGCCGTGCCGTCGTTCCCGGTCTGCTTCAAAAGAACGGGAAAGGCCGGCTCGAGGCGCTCTTGCTTGCCCCTGAACTGGAGAGAAGGCTTGCCGATGCGGTGTCGAGCGGCAACGGCAATGAGCCGCAGCTCGCCACGGCGGTCAGAGACGCGGCATTCGAGTATGCGAGCGCCGGTATGCCTTGTCCCGCCCTCGTATGCGGCAGCCAGATCCGGCCGTTCGTCGGCGAACTGCTGGCGCGTGCGGGCATCGCCGTGGACGTGTATGCGTACGGCGAGGTGCCGCCCCGGCTGGAAATCGTCGCGAACCGCATCGTCTGTCTGCCCGAAGGGGCCTTGGCGCCCTAATCGGAAGATTTGACTGGTCTCCAAGGGGCTGTTAGACTCTGAAGGTTGTCCCGCCGCCAACGGCGGGCGTTGCTTTTTTTGCGGTACACATGAGCTGGAATAAATACAAGAATTGGGTCAAGGCGATAGTCGTTCTGGCAATCCTCGCCTTGAGCTTATGGGCGGCTCTGCCGATCCAACAAAAGATTCACTTGGGTCTTGACCTCGAGGGCGGCGCGCATTTGCTGCTTCAGCTCAAGCCGACGGCCGACGTTCCGGTCATAACACCGGAAATTCAGAACGATACGATTCAAGTGATCGATCGCCGCATCAACGGTTTGGGCGTCACGGAACCCCAGATCAGCAAAGTCGGCAACGATCGCATTTCGGTCGATCTGCCGCAAGTGAAGAATCCCGAGGCGGCCGAAGCGGCGGTCAAACAGGTCGCCGTTCTGGAATATAAGATTATGCCGGACAGCGTGCGCGGAGCAGCAGACGCAGCGCTGGCGACGTGCACCGCCAATCCAAAGGATAAGAAGGCGTGCGATTTCGTCAACCAGGGCGCGTACAACGCCAGCGGTAAAGTCGTCTACGCCGGTAAAGACTTGAAGTCTGCGCAGCCCTCATTCGGTCAAGGCGGGGCCCCGGACATCGTCTTCACGACGAAAGATCCGAAGAAGTTTTACGAACTCACCTCCAAAAACATCGGGCGTCCGCTGGCCATGTTCTTGGACAAGCGCTACATCTCGGCGCCGACCATTAATGGACCCATCTCGGATAACGGTGAGATCACCGGGTCGTTTACGGTCGAACAGACGACCTCGCTTGCCAACGATTTGAACGCGGGCGCATTGCCCGTGGGCATCGAGATCATCGAAAACGATACGATTGGCCCGACGCTCGGGAAGATTGACCTGGCGATGTCCTTACGCGCCTCGATGCTGGGCCTGGGCCTGGTGTTGCTGTTCATGGTCTTCGTCTACCGCCTACCCGGCTTTTTAGCCGACGTTGCGCTAATGATTTACGTCGCCATGATGCTGGGGTTGCTGGCGGCAGCGCATGCGACGCTAACGCTTCCCGGTATTGCGGGCTTCGTGCTGTCCATCGGTATGGCCGTTGACGCCAACGTGCTGATTTTCGAACGCATGAAAGAAGAATTGTGGTCTGGTAAGACGATGCGGGCCGCCGTACGAACGGGTTTTTCGCGCGCGTTTACGGCGGTGTTCGACAGTCACTTTACGACCATCGTCGGCGCCGGGGTGCTGTACGAACTGGGGACCGGTACGGTCAAAGGATTTGCCTATACGCTCTTCTGGGGAACCGTTTTTTCACTGATCACGGCGGTGTTCATCACGCGCTTCTTCGTCGATCTGCTGGTCGACAATGACGTTGCGACGCAGCCTTCACTATACGGCGTAAAGACCCAAGACATCGGCGTCTTTGCGGCCAAGGCGGGGGCGTAAACGTGTTTTTTCGCAGACTAAACTGGAATATCGTCGGATGGTTCCGTACCATCTCGTTCATCTCGTACCTCATTATCGCCGCCGGCATCGGCTCGATGATTTGGCACGGTTTTCAAGGCGGTCAAGGCTTCCAGCCCAGCAAGATGCTTCAGCTGGGACTTTCGTTTACCGGCGGGACATCGGTTGACGTAAGCTTCGACCAGCCGGTACAACTCGGCGCTTTACGTGAGGCACTGACCCCGCTGCATCTCGCAGACGAGACGGTCCGAACCGTCGGAGCGGCGGCGCCCACCGGCGGCTACTCCCGCTACAGCATCGAAACGCAAACGGCGCTCGGCAACAACACGACGGCGCTATGGGATGCGCTTTCAAAGGCCGGCCCGGTCGATCGACCGCGGTCGTCCATCTCCTCCGTCGGACCGACGCTCGGACGTGAATACCTTACCAAGGCGGTGGAAGCGCTGGTTATTGCGCTCGCCATCCAATTCTTGTACATCGCGTTCCGCTTCGGGTGGAACTATATCTTTGGCCTGGTAACGGTTATTGCGCTCGTCCGCGATGCGCTGATGATGATCGGCATCTACGCGCTGGCAGGCAAACGTGCCGATGACGCGTTCCTGGCTGCAGTGCTGACCGTTATCGGTTACTCCGTCATGGATACCATCGTTATTCTTGACCGAATTCGCGAAAATACCCGATTGATGGCGGGGCAAGCCTACGAAACCATTGTGAACACGTCGATTCTGCAGACGATGACACGTTCGTTCAACACGCTCGCCACCGTGGTCATCACGCTCGTTGCGTTACTCGCGCTCGGCGGCGCGTCTCTCAAAAACTTCGCATTCGCGCTGCTCGTCGGCATATGCTCGGGCGGTTACCATTCGATCTTTTATTCTGCGCCGCTGGTGCTCTATTTCCGTAAGCGCCAACTCGAAGCTGCTGCGCGCAAGCGCGCCGCGGGCTTGTCCGCGCAAACTACGCGCTCGGCGCGCAGCGTGGCAGAAAGCAAGGCGCTTGGAGCGCACGGCGGCGTAGCGCGCGAGGACATCGTCGCGGCCCGCAAAGCCCGTCGGCAAAAAGCAAAATCCGTGCGTCCCCCGGGTGCCGCGCCGGCGCGCTATCGCCGCAAACAAAATCAGTCCGCCGCCGGAACGGCCGTCGTCGACGAAACGCCGAACGCGTTCGAGGACGAGGTCGATCCGTTGGATGCGCAAGCAGCGGGCTTGCACGATCAGGCATTCGATCAGGGCCACGAAGAAATCAATTTGAATCTCGAAGGTTTCGAGCCGGAACAGCCGTTGCCGCCGGCCGATGAGCGGGAGCAGCACGGCTCGTAAGCCCTTGCCGCCTCCGACGAAATCGGAAGCAGCATTCGAACGCCTTTTACGCGATTTCGGCACGCAGATTCCGCGTGCCGAGCGCGCCGCGTCACCGGCAGAAGAGACGATCGACGAGTTCATCGAGCGCCTGTTCTCGCAAAACCGAACGTTTCTCAAGCCAGACGATTTCGCCGGGATCGGCGATCGCGAATCGTTTCCGACCAAAGTGATGGGCGTCTCTTTTGAGGGACGACAACACTTGGTTGCCGGTTTAGTGCCTGGTTCCGAACTGGAGCTGCGCCGTCAGCCCGATAACCCGCACGATGCCAACGCCATCGCCGTATGTTTCGGCACGCTGCAAATCGGCTATTTGCGTAAGCAAATCGCCAAGCATCTGGCTCCGCTTATCGACGGCGGCGTGCGATATCGTGCCATAATTCAACACGTTACGGGCACGTCGGGATTCTCGGACGAAAAGAAATTCCGCGGAGTCAACATCCGCGTTGAACGTGAACCGAGCGTGCGGGCAGACCCGTTCGCGGTGCAAGTGCGCGCCCAAGCCGATCATGAAGCGCTGCGCGCCGCGCTAATTGGATCGGCGCATCCGCATGAGGCCCAGCAAGCCGTGCTCGCGCGTATCGACGCGGGCCGGAATACATTGGCCGTCATGGGCACGGGCCGCGGCAAATCGTTTTGCTTTCAATATCCCGCGGCATTTCGCGCGTTGGAGTCATCGCAAAAGACGCTGGTTATTTATCCGCTTCGCGCGCTGGCGAACGACCAGCATGACGCGTTGGTTCGTCGCTTGGACGGTTTAGGCTTGCGGATCTTTCGGGCCAACGGTTCCATATCGGCAGAAGAACGTACGGCGCTTATGGGCGCGCTAAGCACAGGTGCATGGGACATCGTTTTGGCTACGCCGGAGTTCTTGCAATTTCATCGGGAGGCGTTCACCGGAAGCAGCCGCCCTGCGTTTGTCGTGGTCGACGAGGCGCACCACCTGTACGAATCCAAACACCGTGCCGCCTACGGCCGGTTGGGTGAAACGATTGCCGCGCTCGGACGTCCGCAAATCTTGGCGTTGACCGCGACGGCAGGCGATGACGCGTTCAAGCAAATCTGCAAAGATCTGGCGATTGATGCGTGGGTCATCGATCCGACAGTGCGGGAGAATCTGCATGTCGTCGACGCACGCGGCACACGGGACAAGATTGCATACCTCAAGGAGCTTTTCGATCGGTCCGACGCGGAAGACTCTGCTGAAAAGGGCATCGTTTACTGCAACTCTCGCAGTGAAGCCACCAAGACGGCCCAAGCGTTACGCAAGCAGTTCGACAACTCCGTGATGTTCTATCACGCCGGAATGCCGTCGAGCGAACGTGCTCAGGTCGAAGATCTTTTCCGGGCGGGCAGATTACGCATCATCGTCGCGACGTCCGCATTTGGCGAAGGCATCGACCTGCCGGACGTTCGGCACGTCGTACTGTACCATCTGAATTTCGACTTCACCGAATTCAATCAGCAGGCCGGACGAGCAGGACGCGACGGTGAGGCGGCCGGCATTCATCTGCTCTTCAACGAACGCGACCGCCGTATCAACGAATTCATCATCGACCAGGAAGCGCCCACGCTCAATGTGATGCGCGCGATCTACCGTGGACTGCGCGGCCTGGCATCCGGCGACGTCATCCGGATGAGCTTCGCCGATATCGCACGTACGCTCGATCTGGACAAAGCCAACGAACGAACCATCAGCGTGGCGGTCCACATCTTCGAAGACGAGGGCCTGATTGAGTCAGACATCGACGACGACGGCCGCTTCATGCGCCTGCGCCACGTCGACGGCAAGGTCGACCTCACGAAAAACGAGCGGTTCGCAGAAGGCGAAGCTGCACGAGAAGATTTTGCCCGCTTTTGCGAACTCATCTTAAGTGCCGATCCGCATGTGCTCGAACGCATCATCAACCGGCCAATTTATCCTGAACGAACGGAACTGCGCCGCTAAAGCCGCTACAGCGCAACACATTTAGGCGACAACGCGTTCGGCGGCTGCGGCGTCGGTTTCGCGGAAAAAGCGGTTGCGCGTTTCACTTACGCGCGGCGCCCAAGGATCGATTTGTGAGGCTTTCACCGGAAAGTGCACTGTCGGCCCTACCGCGTCTGTGTAGTCTGAGCCGCCGAATGGCTTAAACGAGGAGCTTTCGCGGTGAGCCGTGACGATGTCACTGACTGCCGATGACGCGTCTTTTGCCGCCGCACGCAGCACGGGGTCGAGCCGGCCGTCACTGGCCAGAGTGTCGTAAAGCGCGATTGCCGGCCGGTCCGAGTGCCATGGCATATCGGGCGTTGCATCGCTAAAGCGAACCATGCCGTCGATTGCGCGGGCATCTTCGCGAATCGCCGTAACCTCACCATGGTTGGATCCCGCGGCGCTAATTGCATCATTTACGCCTTTTATAGACGCTTCAACTTTCGCCATCTTGCCCCCGTTCAAGTCGAGAACGTCGAAGGCGGCAGCGGGCTTCCATGTCCGCTCGACGCCGTAGTTTTGCCGCATTACGTCGCTTACGATTCCGCGCGCGAATGCCGCAGAATCGCTTGGGTGTTTTGCGATTGCGTCCGCAACGTTGCTTGGAACACCGGGGGATACCATTGTTTCGGGAGACGCAGCCAAGTAGTGGACGCCCGCGTGATACAGCGCGTCGGCGAATCCGAGGGAGGCCATGAGGCATTGGTTGGCGACCACGCCGTCGATGCCGCGTTGGGCATCCTCCGGATGTTCCTGCGCATGCATGCGAACGCCGTCAGCGATCGCTTGTGCGATCTTCGGCATCGGCATGATATGGCCACTGCGGTCGGCTTGCAGACCGCCCCCGTCGCCCGCGCCATGGTCGGTCAGCTCAATCCAGGTTTGCGTCGCGCCGGAGCTTTGCGCGTTATCGAGCACCCGGTCGACGAAGCGTGCCAGGTTCGGTTCAGACGCCATATCGTGCGGTGGCTCTACCTGTGCTTGCCCCACGCCGCCGTCGGCGATCGTAAAGGCGTCGGTTCGCAGTTTTCCGGTGCCGATCGACGTCGTGTCCTCGACCGTGTATTCGACGCGATGATCCTTTGCGCTCGTTTGCACAGCCTGCGCAAGCGTTGCCGCTTGCGAGCGGTCCAAATTATTGTCGCCGTCGCGATAGATTCCAAATTCCACGGCGCGCTGCGCCGGCAGGCGTGCTGCTTCCACGTTATAGCCTCCAATAGATGCGTATTCGCTCTTCTATCCCGCGCAACAGGCCGTTGGAAAGAGAGCGTACTCGCGCGTTACGCGTTGTGAAAGCGGCAGCTGCCGACTAGGTCGGTAACGAATATTGCGCCGCAGTAGCATAAGGCGGTAGCATTATTGAATGGCGGCGAAAAAGCGAGGCGGCAAAATGCCGAAGAGCGACGCATTTGAAACGGTGCGCGGCGGTAGCAGTGATATTGACGAGCGAGCGCTCCAGTTTGCCGCGACAGATCGGCTGATTACCGAATTCGAGGCGGAACACGGCCCGGTTACCGACTACGAACTTAGTCGTGCGCGCGGGAGGCTACGTCAGGCGCGCAAACGTCGCGGGTAATCGCTTGCCGACGAATCTAGCTCGGATTAACCGCACCACGTAACGTGAGCCGTGTACTCCAGGGTTACGTGTTGTTCCGGGGGAAGGTGGACATTCCAATTTGCGGTGGAGGCGGACGATTTCTTGTGGGCCATGTTTTCGCTTGTGATAGCCCACTGCGCGGGGATCGGTTCGACGACGAGTACGTCTTGCGGCGTTGATTTCGCGTTGCCGAGCGTAATAGCATAGCTGCTGTCCGTCGTGCATCCGCCGGTGAACCGGAAATCGGTTTGTTTCTTGCGTGCGGTGACATCAAAGGAATTGCCCAAATGCAACCGGACGGTTTCGAAGCGCGGCGTGTGGTCGAGTTGATCGGAACCAAGGAACTGCGAGAGTCCGCGAGAGTCGTTCTTATAGATTCGGACGACACCGCCCGGGAGCGGTATGCCGAGATCGCCACCGCGGTTCTCAAATGAAACGTGCACGCCGATCGGCAATTTATCGCCCAGATCCGGCTCCGCGCTCCGGTAATAGTCGGGGCTGCCGCGCAGCTCAAGCGTCTTATGTACCGGAATGTCGTGTGCCGCGAGCAACGTCAGTTGTTTCGTCTGCTTGCCGAGTACTGTGGTAGGGCGCGGCATCGTGTAGAGATGATACTCGAAGTAATTTTCTTGCTGTGGCCGTGTCTGATAGGTGTCCGAAACGGTCGCAATCGTTCTTAGGGCTTGTCCCATCGCCGCCGCGTTTTGAACAATATTGACGTTCCCTGCAACAAGCTGCAGGCGCGCATTATCATATGACGCGCCGCTATCGTTCGAAAGTGTAACCAGGCCCGTGAGCCCCAGCGATCGTTCGTCCGGCGAAAGTACGCCGACATACGTTGCGTACCAGCTCATGCCGCCGGTGAGATAGCTGAGGTCGACCAGTTGCTCTCCCGCTTGAGCACTCGCCACATCCAACACGAGCGTAGGACGATCCCGAAAATCACGCGGTGCGGCCGGATAAATGATATATCCCCGCAGCTGCGTTTCGATGCGATCGCGGTATTGCAGAACTATTCCGCCGTTTACGCTTAGAACGCGTGCTCGCTCTCGCGTGTCGTGTTCGCCCGCAAAGCGCGCTTCGTGCACGACCGTAACGTATTTGCCGACGTATCGCTGAAGTAGCGCGCCCGGATCGAGCAGATCGTAATCGAAGTTCTGCTCCAAGACCTCGATGCGGTTTCCCGCGTTCATCGATGCCAGCAATGCGGACGTGGGGTCCATCGATGCACTCACGTCGCGCCATGCGATGCGGTTAATGCCGCCGTCTAATCGTATCTGACGGCGGTCGTGCACCAACGCCGTCCCGGCATTGTAGACCGTGAGATTGATGAAGCGGCGATCTGCCAGGGTGCTCGTGCGCTCCGGAGGAAGCGCGGTCCCTGCAAGCGGCGCGAACAACGCAAAGCAAAGGAATAGGAACAATGTCGCCCGTCGCATGTTGCCACCTCGCGTGCAAGTGTGTACAAGCAAACGCGCGGTACGATGGTACTGTGACGACCGGCGAAGTTTCGCGCGTTAGTGGCGGAATGATCCTTCGACGCGCTCGACTCCGCTTTCGACCGCGGTTTCACCACGATGAAAGAGATCCATGATCCAGCGAATGATCGCGATAACGCCGATAAACGCCAAAATAAATATCACGAGGAAAAACCATGCCGCCGCATGGACCAGATGTAATAATGTTTGTTCCATGGCGTCCTCCTTCGGCTCCGTTATTGCGGCGAGATGGTGATCCCTCCGCTGACCGCGCCGATGACGATCGACCCGTCACCCTTACCTAAGCGTCCGTCCAGCATTTGGCCCAGGAACCCCTTGTCGATGTTGGCGGGAAAGAACGCGTTGACTGCGCCGCTGATGCTCTTGGTTTGCACCCGTACGTCGCTGTTACGGGCAATGGAGAGCGTAACAGAACCGCTCACCGACTGAATATTGATACGCTGCTTGGGTCGCACTGTTCCCAGCGCCGCGTGGACGGAGCCGCTAACCTCGCGCACGTTCAGATCGCCCACAGTTCCCGAAACCGTAACCGGGCCGCTGACATTATCTACGTTAAGCGAAAGGTTGCGCGGAATGCTCACCACGTACGCGACGGACGCTCCGTTATGCGAACCGAACCAGCCTCCGCCTTGATCGTATTCAGTGTGAACCACCAACTGCGGGCCTTCTTGGTGTATCGTGACATGGGTTCGGTGAATCGCGTCGGTGTCGTTTGCGCTCTTGGTCGAATCTATCGTAATTGACGCACCCTGCGTTGTCTTTACCGTGATCGGTCCGGAAACATTGAGAACGTGCACGGACGTGATTCCCCTGGCCGGCACGGTTTGGTGGTTTTGTTCATGAATCGCATCGCCGCCGTAGTTCATCGTGCTCGCGCAACCGGTAAGCAACGCTCCAATGCAAAAAACGGCCGCTTTCTTCATGGGGTCATCGTACCACAGTGAGGCGTTTAGGTTCCTTTCGGGCACTCGTGCAGCAGCGTGTAGCCGTCCGGCGTGGTGTGCTGCATGACGTACTGCACCAGCGGCGGTTCATTATCTCGTTGCCCGGGCGGCGGGAACTGGAACGTTGCGGGTATATTGGCGTGCCCCGGAAGGAACGGATCTTGGGCCTGCGATGCGTAGTAAAACGGGTAATCCAGCGGAACCGTCTCATCGGTCCCGTCCGGGAAACGCACTGAAATACTGATGTATTCCCAGACGCGTCCCGTCGCTTGATCGACGTGCGCCTGCGCTTCGTTGGGTTCGAAGTCCACGTATCCGCACGGTTCGTGCGCGGCTGGAGCACCGCCGGTACCATTGCCGTTCCCGCTTTCACCGGTGCCGTTTCCGCCGGGGCCCACGCCGCCGGTATCCGCCTTTGCCGTCCGGCTTGTGCCGGCGCCATGTCCGCCGGTGGGGACGTGAATCGGCGCCGGTTTGCTGTGGTAGCGCGTGTGAACCAGCGGACGAGCGGAAGCGATCCGGCGAACGTGCTGGTGCTCTGCGGGTTTGCCCGGATTAACGATGCGTGGTTTGACTTGCGTCTGCGCGATGACTTTGGTGTGCACGATCGGTTTTGGCGTCGGGCGCGGCGTGGGGCGCGGCGTCGGGCGCGGAGTCGGACGGACGCGATGTTCGATACGAACGATCCGGGCGATGGTTATCCGCTCCACGGGTGCGCTCGGAATCGTCTGCGTATGCCATGGAACCACGCCGGCCAAAATTTCATGGATGGCGATCGCAAGAGCTAATGCGAGGATGAAACGGCGCCGGTGCGCCGCGGGTGTTGCACCGCCGAAAAAGTGTGTTATCGCGCCATGGTCCTTCCTGTCGTCCAATTCTTCCCTATGAAAAACGAAAACGCGCTTTCGGCGGTTTCGCAGGATGCCCGTTATGCGACCGGAATGCAGGAGTCCCGTGGACGTGAAGCAGTTTATACGGGCAATACCGGACTTTCCGATTCCGGGCATCCTTTTTCGGGACATCACCCCGCTGCTCAAGGACAGCCAAGCCTTCCGGGCAGCCATCGACCTGTTCGTCGATCGCTTCAAGGACCGCTCGATTGATTACGTGGTGGGGATAGAAGCCCGTGGCTACATGCTGGGGGCGCCGCTCGCGTATGCGATAGGCGCGGGGTTCGTACCGGTACGCAAACCCGGCAAACTGCCCTACCAAAAGCTCAGTGAAACCTACGCACTGGAATACGGCACGAATTCGCTCGAAATACATTCGGACGCCCTGGGAGACGGCGATCGCGTCTTGGTCGTCGACGATCTCCTTGCAACGGGCGGGACGGCCGCCGCGACGCGGCGCCTGCTGGAGCGCCTGGGAGCCAGGGTGGAGGGCTTCGCCTTCCTCATAGAACTCGAGGCGCTGCACGGTCGCGACGCTTTAGCGGGCACGGACGTTACTACGTTTATCACTTACTAAGTCCGAGGATCTTCATGCGCCTTCAGCACATCGCCGCCGCGCTCGTTCTTTTTGCCTCCGTTGCCGCTGCTGCGCCGGCAGCCTTGCGCGCGCAAGAGGCGACCCCGCCCTCGCAAGCCGCTCCCACGAACCCCCCGCTTCCCTCGCCCTCGCCCACGGTCGAAGATCCAAAAGTTCACAAACTGGCCGTACAGCAGTTTTTGGCGTGGCAAAGCGGCACGGTGAACCGCGACCTTTACTCGGACACCGTAAACGCCGACATGACCGATGAGGTTATGGACAAGGGGACCAAAACGCTGGCGAACTTGGGCGGCCTGCAGCAGGCGCAGTTTCGCGGCATCAGCCACGCGAAAGGCGGCGTGAACTTCTTCGTTTATAAGATGCAATGCCAGCACGGCGCGATTCAGATGGATTTTTCGCTTGACCGGGACGGTAAAATCGCGCTGATATTCTTTGAATAGGCTTTGCGCCGGGCAGTCCCCTGTGGCAGTATAGACTACAACCATGACGATCGCAGAGTTAAGCCGCAAGGTGCAAACCTACGACCCGTCGCTCGACGAGGCGTGGCTGACGCGCGCCTACGAGATGGCCGACCATGCCCACGAGGGGCAGCGCCGGGCCTCCGGCGAGTCCTACATCGAGCACCCGTTAGCCGTTGCCGGCATTTTAGCCGACCTGGAGATGGATCGGCAAACGATAGCCGCTGCGCTGCTGCACGACGTCGTCGAGGACACCAGCGTCACGACCGAACAGGTCGCTGCGGAATTCGGCGAGGAGATCGCCGCGCTCGTTGACGGCGTAACGAAGCTGACGCGCATCCCCTATCAATCCAAGGAAGAAGCGCAGGTAGAAAACCTGCGCAAGATGTTCATGGCGATGGCCAAGGACATTCGCGTCATTATCATCAAGCTGGCGGACCGGCTGCACAATATGCGCACGCTGGGCAGTCT
>DASRSF010000146.1:0-4630 GCA_035656615.1 Vulcanimicrobiaceae bacterium
TGCCGATGATGTCTTCATTTGCTTGCAGTCCCTCGACCGCATGTTCGCGGAACATCGTGCACGTGTCGCGCAGCAGGTTGCATGAATGCAAGAAGTTATAGATCATCACCGGATTGAAAACGTTCAACTCAAAGTTCCCTTGCGAGGCCCCGAAGCTTATCGCGAGGTCGTTGCCGTAGACTTGTGCGACCACCATCGTCATCGCTTCGGACTGCGTCGGGTTCACTTTGCCCGGCATAATCGAGGAGCCGGGTTCATTCTCCGGAAGCGTCAATTCGCCGATACCCGCCCGCGGGCCCGATGCCAGCCAACGAATATCGTTGGCGATCTTCATCAGCGCAGCGCCCAGCATTTTTAGCGCGCCGGAGGCAAAAACGAAATCGTCGTGCGAGGCCAGAGCGGTGAATTTGTTGGGATGCGAACGGAACGGCAGTCCGGTCAACCCTGCAATTTTATCCGCGGCGCGCTGCGCAAATTGCGGATGCGCGTTCAGTCCCGTGCCCACCGCCGTTCCGCCGATGGCGAGATCGTACAACGGATCCAAAGCGGTCTCGCACGCCTTGATCGCGCGATCGAGTTGCGTGACGTACCCCGAAAATTCTTGACCCAGCGTGAGCGGGGTCGCATCCTGCAAATGCGTGCGGCCGACCTTTACGATGCGGTTCCAAGCCTTGGCTTTTTTGTCCAGCGCGTCGCGCAGAGCTCGAACCGCGGGAAGCATTTTGACCATCGCTTCCGCGGCCGCGATGTGCATCGCCGTGGGAAACGTGTCGTTCGAGGACTGCGACATATTGACGTCGTCGTTGGGGTGCACGGGCGTCTTGCTGCCCATTTGACCGCCGGCCATCTCGATCGCGCGGTTCGAGATCACTTCGTTCACGTTCATATTCGTTTGGGTTCCGCTGCCGGTCTGCCAAACGCGCAGGGGAAAGTGCTCGTCGAGCTTTCCTGCGATGACTTCATCTGCAGCGGCCACGATCAGCCGCGTCTTCTCGTCGTCGAGTTTGCCCAGGTCGCGGTTGACCAGTGCGGCGGCTTTCTTCAAAAGCGCCATCGCGCGTATCACTTGGCGCGGCATGACATCGCGAGGCGTTTCGCCGTCGCCGATATCGAAGTGAATTAGTGAGCGCGCCGATTGGGCGCCGTAATACTTGTCACTCGGGACCTCGATTTTGCCCATCGAGTCGGACTCGGTCCGGGTGGCGGCACCATTGGCCGGAATATTCGTCGTTGTCATTGCACCATGTATCTTCGCCTGCGGCCCAGGTTCTCTGCCTGGATAAACGTCGGAATGCGGCGGCCGCCTGGCAAAGCAAGCGCCCGCACGCCGTGCGAGCGCGCGGCTTACCGCGAACGGAAGGCGGCGCGTCCCACGGTTTGACCGAGTTCGCGGGTTTGAATGACCTCGAACACCGTGAGCGGATAGCGGGGATCGTATCCCCGTTTGCTGCAGCGGCCACAGCTCATCGCGGCCGCCGGCAACCGGCGGCGCAACAGTTCGAGCGTGCATTTCTCGCAGCGCAAAATGTACCGCTTGATGCTTTCGTTGTACGGCTTGACGTTGCCGAGATCGTGATAAATCGAGGTCATTCCGCATTCGCGCATCTTCTTGCGGAACGTCGCGCCATGACCCGTATCACCTTCCCGGTCGTACAGCCAGGCGTGGATCATTTCGTGCAGCAGCGTTTCGCGCAGCGCGTCGTTATTGTTTTGAAAATGTTTGGGGGAGAGTTCGATGAGCAGCGGGCGCACGCTATAGGTGATCCGGCCGGCTGAGTTGGAGAAGCGCCCGTTGTACCGGATGCGGCAGACCGGCACCTCACCGTTGAAATAATAGTTGTTGAGTTCGGCGAACAGCAGTTGCAGATCCGTTTCCGAAGGCAGCACGAAGATTTATTCGCTGCACGTCCAAACGAACCATCGTGAAGCAGCCCCTCCAGCGCGGACTTCCGCTCCGAGTCTATCTTCCGATCGTCGCGCTTATTGGTGCGATATTCCTGGGCGCCGTCATTTGGCTCGTCCATGCCGGATTTGCGACGGGGGGTTCGGTTTTCGGCGCCGGAACGGGTTCGAATGGACACGCGGCCGCGCCGCCCGCAGCGCCACCGGCGGTAAACGTGCAAGGCGGTCCGCCCGCCGGCGTACAGATGCAACTGCAGGACTTGCGCTCGCGTATCGCGCGCAATCCAAAAGACGACGTCGCCTTGACGCAAATGGGTGACATGTTTTTGGCAATCGGCAGATACCGGGACGCAATCTCGTTTTACCGGCGCGCGCTTTCCGTAAATCCAAAAAATGTGGCGGCGCAGGAAGGCATGAGCGAAGCGCGGAGCGGATTGAAATCCGCACAATGAAGCTCTATATTTCGTGCGATATGGAAGGTACGGCGGCCGTCTGCAGCTGGATGCAATGCGATCCCTCCAACACGCGCGAGTATCCGGTCTACCGGCGGTACATGTCGCAGGAAGTCCGTGCGGCGATCGATGGTGCGCGTTCAGCCGGCGTAACCGGCGTTCTGGTAAACGATTCACACTGGGACATGCGCAACCTGCTTTGGGACGAACTCCCCGCGGACGTGCGCGTCATCAGCGGTTCCAGAAAGCCGTTTTCGATGACGCAGGGGTTGGACCGCGACTATGCCGGCGCGTTTTTCACGGGCTACCACGCAAAAGTCGGCGACGCGGACGGCGTACTCGCGCACACGTACACGGCGGACGTGCTCTATAACGTTCGAATCAACGGTACCGCGTGCAGCGAAGCGTTGCTCAATGCCGCCATGGCGGGATATTACGGCATTCCGTTACTGCTCGTGAGCGGCGATCGCGTCGTTGTCGAGCACGTAAAGGAATTCATTCCGCAGGTTACGGGCGTAGTGGTCAAGGACGGCATCGGCCACTATTCCGCCGCCTCCATGACCCCGCGTGCAGCTCAAGATCTTCTACGCGATGCAGCGGCACGCGCGATCCGCGAGGCCGCTGCAAGCAAACCCTTTACCTTCGATTCGCCGGTCGTCATGGAGTTGGACACCGCGCGTGTCGAACAAGCGGATTTCATCGAATTGATGCCGGGGTTCGAACGAACCGGGGGCCGAACGGTGCGATTCGCGGATGACGATTATCTTACAGTCTTCCGCGCGTTCGTCGCGGCGTTCCGTTTGGGCGGTGCGGCCACGGCGCCCGCATGAACATTTACATTTCGTGTGATATGGAAGGAACGGCTGGCGTCTGCAGCTGGCAGCAGGTCGACGCGCGAACGCCTTCGCCGGAATACCCGATGTATCAACGCTATATGACCGCAGAAGTGCTCGCGGCGATCGACGGCGCGCGCAATGCCGGCGCCGAGCACGTATTCATCAACGACTCGCACGGCCCAATGCGAAATCTGCTGCTTGACGATCTTCCGGCGGATGTCCGTATTCTTTTCGGCAATCGTAAGCCCTTATCGATGACGCAAGGGTTGGATGCGAACTTCGGCGGCGTATTCTTCACCGGCTACCACGGTGGAATAGGCGACGCCGACGCGACCCTTTCCCACACATACACGCCCTCGGTCGTCTACGCCGTACGTATCAACGGCATGCGGTGCAGCGAAGCAACGCTCAACGCCGGCATTGCGGGATATTACGGTGTGCCGGTTCTTCTGATCACGGGCGATCGCGTCACGGTCGAAAGCGCGAAAGAACAAATGCCGTGGATCACGGGAGCCGTCGTCAAAGAAAGCATCGGCCACTATTCCGTTGATTCCATCTCGCCGCGAGCTGCGCAAGAGCTCATTCGCGAAAAGGCTGCAGAAGCGGTGCGCAATGCTTCGCATGCCCGGCCCTTCGTCTTTGAACCGCCCATCACCATGGAAATCGACCTGGCTCGCGTCGAACAGGCCGATCTCATCGAACTGATCCCAGGGTTCAAACGCACGGGGGCGCGGCAAGTCCGGCTGCGCCATGACGAATACCCCGTGGTCTTCAAAGCCTTCGTCGCTGCATTCCGGATGGGCGCGCTTGCTGATCTTCCATCCTAAAAGGAGCAACGTTTTGCGTACGTTCTTGATTCTGGCGGCTGCGCTCGTCGCTTTTCCAACGACCGCTCAAGCAGCTGCGCATACGCTTGGTTTTGAAGACCTTCGGAAGATCGTCTCGGTTCGCGATCCGCAAATCTCTCCGGACGGCAAACGTGTCGTATTCGTCCGTTCGCGGATCGACTGGAAAGCCGATCGCTACGACACCGAGCTGGTGCTGGTTGACGTATCGGACAATGCCTCCCACGTGTTGACGCGCGATAAATCCGAGGTGTCAATGCCGCGCTGGTCCACCGACGCGGCGCGCCTCGCGTACCTTGCGTCCCCGCAAGAAAAGAAACCGCCGCAACTGTACGTGCTGCGTATGGACGGCGGAGATTCGCAGAAGATCACCGACGCGCCGAACGGCGTAGCCTCGTTCGCATGGCGCCCGGACAGCGGCGCGCTTGCCTACGTCGCGCAGGACGAGGCGCCGAACAAAAAAGCGATCGAGCACCATCTCGACGCGGTGACAATTACCGACAACGACTACCTCACGCGCGAAGCACCGCTTCCCGCGCACCTCTGGGTCGTGGACAACGACGGCGCGCAGAACACGCGCCTCACGAGCGGAACG
>DASRSF010000147.1:0-7446 GCA_035656615.1 Vulcanimicrobiaceae bacterium
CATGAGCCGTTGCTCACAGCTCTTTGACGGCGCGTTTACTTCACCGTTACAGTGCTCGTGGTGTATGTTACGGTAACGACAAGCGGGCTGCTGTGCACGCCGTCGGTGACGTTGATTGTGCAACTGCCGGGTGCGGGTGCCGGGACGGCCGACACGGTAAACGCCGTTCCGCTTGAGGACGAAAGTGAAGCAATTTTTGCGCAACCATTCGGCGAGGACGGTGCAGCGCTAAAGACGTTCCCGTATGGCTTGTCGCTGAAGCCCGGTTCATTCACCGTGAAGCTTCCGGTCGAACCGATACCCGATTGTGCAAACAAATCGATTTCATTTTGCTTCACGGACGCCGTATTTGCTCCCAGGGACAACGTCATATCGCGCAGCGCAGGCGTGAAGAACGTACTCGTGCTGATTTGCGTATTGCTCGCATCGGTGAATGCGGCGCTAACGACTGCGGGCTTCATCGCAAAACCGCCGTACGTCAATTCGATGTCATCGCTTGAGGTTGTGCTCACGACGCTCGCCGCCGCGCATGCTTGCGGGGCGCAGGCGTTGAGTACCAGACCCAGGCCCACGTTCGGATTGCCCATGCCGTCGGCGACAGCTACCGTTACCGGAAAGAAATAATCTCCCGTAATCGTGTTCTTGTCCGCGTCCAGCACCGAAAGTTTCACCGGCTGCATTGAAAACGAGTCGACGCTTGCGCTGCTGAGCGAAGCGATGGACAATCCCGCGGGAATGCCTTTGAGCGTAACCCCGACGTCGTTTGCCGTGCCGGCGGCGATTGCGGTTGTCGTTGCACCCTCGGCCAATTTGTTTCCGCTCGGAACGCCGCTATGGTCTAGTGGGCCGTCATAGACGCTCACGTCGAACGTGTCGGTGCCCGGAGGGACAAGCGGCCCGTTAACCACGCAGGGACAGTTGTTGAGTTTGACGTTGACGCTGATTGGTGCATTCAGTGCAAGAGCACTGGAAGCCGTAAGGGATATGGTAGCGGAGTTCATGCCCTTGGGGAGATATTGCCGCGAGCGAAGGCTCTGCGTCGAAGAACCGGCGGCGCCGAAGGCAAATACGGTTGAAACGTAACCGTTCGGCTGGGTCGTCGGCAAAAGGCTGGGGGCATTGCTGGGAGCGGCGGTCGGAAGACCGCCGGGCTGTGGAGTAAGCGGCGCGGAAGCGCCACCGCCCCCGCACGCGGGCAACAGTAAAACAAGTGCGAGTAAAGCGCCAATGCGCATACGCGAGTCCTTTCACGGCTCAAGATGGATGCGCATGGTGTGTCGGAAGCGGGCTGGGCGCAATGAGCCCGGACCAACAGCGGCCGGTAAAGAACGCCTTAACGCATGCGAACGCGGATCAGGGCAGCAGAATTACCGCACAATCGTAGGCGTTTTGGTACATGCCCGTATCGCCGCTCGGAGCGATGCACGACGGCAACGAATAGCTCCACGGCGAACCCGAGAGCGGCTGCGTTCCCCAGGCACCGTTGCAATTGGTAGCCCCGCAAATCGCGCCGCCGGTTACCGGATCAACCGGCAGTTCGCCTCCCGTCGGAGCCAAGTACCGCGCGTACGAGCTGCCGTTTACGAAATCGCTACTCTTGATCGTGAAGGCGTTCGTTCCCAAATTGATGACTGCCGCGCAGAATCCGAGAAGCACGCCCTGCCGGTAGCACGTTCCTTCGCGGTAATACACGGGCGCGGTATAGCCGCCGTCCCACGTACCAGCCATGCCGCAGGCGCGCGCCAGCGTTACGTCGTGCGTTCCGCCCGTGTCGGAGGATAGCACTCCGGTGGACGCATTTTTGCATCCGCCGCCGTCCGGTACACCGCTCCATTGCCATTTCCCAAGCGGCGTTACCGGATTCACGAACACCAGCGTATCCTCGGGAAACACCGGCACTTCTAAAGCCGCGTCACTGGTCTTGAGCGTGACGCCGGCCGGATAACGGAATTCCGCAATCGTCGGTGCGCCGGCTGCGCCTTGCTCGCCGGGTTTCGTGAGGATGAACTCCATAGCCTTGGTCACCATGCGCAGCGTAATTGTATCGGCCGCGTTCAGCTGATCGATATTGCCTTTGCAATTGGGGTCGGCCCAAAAAAGGGAAGCGGTATTTACCAAAACTTTAGGATTACCGCCGCTGATCAATCTGGTTCCTAAGGGACCCTCCCACGGACGCTCGCTCAAGTATGCGCGGATATTGGATGTTCCCGCATTGCCGTCACACAGGTCGGTGACGTCAATCGCATCGTTCACAACTTGCTCCAAATTGCCCGTGCCGTTATTCGGTGCGAAATTGGCGCCGCCGGGTCCAAGAGCGTTTTCCTCCAGCTGGTACGGCACTCCGCCGCTCGCCAACGAGCTGGAGAACACTCCAAGCGCATTGCGCCAACTCTGCAGCGAAGGGAACTCCAGCGGATCGCCGCCGCCGTACGGCCTTCCCGGCTCCATGTTATCCACGAACGCGTACAAATACGTTCGCCCGTTCATCGGTGCGGCTTGGAAGAAATTGGTCAGCCAGTATGCGGTGCTGGTGCTGTCCGAGGGGTTACTCCAATACAGGTAGTCGGAGGCAGCCGTCTGTCCGGGCGCGGGACACTTGGCGCCTGAATTCGTGGAAGCTAAACGGTTGGCCGCAGCGTACGGCGAGGCCGTGTGCAAAAACGCCGTTTCGTCGTTGAGGTTTTCCTGGGAATACCAGCGCGTCTGGATCGTGACGCCGCACGTGATGTAGAGCGGTGAAATATAATACTCGCCCACGCAACCCGTTGCTCCCGCCGGCGGTGCCTGCGTTTGCGGACACACCGTCGTCGTGTCGAAATTTCCGCATGCCTCCACATACGCAAGGACGCTTTGCACGACGGCGGCCGAAGGCGTTCCGCCCTCGCAGCCGCCGGACGCGAATCCCATATACGCGTGGATCGGAACGTAATTGCTGACCCGGCCCGAGGCCGGCGCACCGCCGTGCTGTCCCGGCGTGAGCACGGCGTTCTGCGAGCCCGACGTTTGTATCGTTCCTAAGGAAGCCGAAAACGTGGCGCTGCCCCCGGCGATCGCTGCGCCGTTGTAGGTCACGGTAACTTGCGCGCCTGCACTCGCAACGCTGGTGCTGGAAAGGGACGTGACTCCCGATGTGTCGCTGTCGCTTAACTGAATCGGTCCGGCGGCGTAGGATCCGGATCCGATAATGAGATTGTTGTCGGAGTCGTAGGCATTTATCGTTAAGGGGATCGTTAGCGCGGTACCTGCGGGCGGATCGGGATTCTGCAGCGAGAGGCTAATGCCGGCGACCACGCCGTTGAGCGTGAGAGAAAGCGCATTTGCTTGCCCCGGATTGATCGTCACCGGCACGCTGTTGGTTGAGAGCAGACTTCCCGTGCCGTTCGCCCCGTCGTAGGTATCAAACGTTGCCTGATGCGTGCCGGTGTCGATGGAAACCGAAAGTTTGCAGCTATAGGATGTTCCGGCACCGCCTGACGTGCAGCCCGCCGATCCGCGAGTCAGGGCATACGCTTGTGCCGAACCGCCGTCGACCGACACCGTCATCGACTGCGTCGAGGGAGAGATGTACTGCCGCCGGCGCAGACCTGTTCTCTGCGCAGCCGGCACCGTAACACGGATCTCCAGCGTACTCATGGAACGTTGCGCCGCCCCGCTTCGCACGCCGGGCAAGCCCGCGGAACCGCCTGAACATCCTGCCAGTGTTATCGCGGCGAAAAGCATCGCCGCGATAACGCACTTCAAGCTCACAAACGCCGGCGCGAATTTATCGTAATCGACGTTGTGTGAACTTCAACAGTAATTGTTTGCGAGCTCGCGTTGTACTGATCGCTCGCCGATAGCGAGCACGTTCCAACGGTGAGCGGCCGGATTGCGACCTTCGTGCCGGTTCCAACGACTGCCACGTTGCTCGCGGGACACGATAGATTCCATGTAATTTGCGGGCTCGGATTGCCGTCGGTAACCGTGACGGACTGATCGTACGTCGCATCCGACGAGTTCGCAGCCACGGTATTAAAGTCAAGCGCTCCCGGCGTTAGCGTCAACGCAGCGGCGCTGCACGTAAACGTCACCGTCGCATTTCCCGTTCCGTTCGGCAGCGTGCCAGTGGGATCGCCGAAGGTCAGTGTACCGTTGCCGGCCGTACTGCATTGCAGGCTCGCGGACGTAGTGCCCGGAGCGCTGAATGAACTCGGGCTGACCGTTGCGACGCTGCTTGCGCTGTTGCTAATCGTCAGCGGGCCGTTATCGTAGGTTCCCGGCCCGATAATCGTTGCGCCGGTCGCATCCTGAGGTATAAAATTGACGGTTTGCGGCGCGCCGAGCGTCGCACTGATGCTTTGCGAACCCGCGGCGAAGCCGACCGAAGCCAGCACGCCGTTCATCGTGACCGAAATTTGGTTGGCTTGGCCCTTGAGTATCGTTACATTGGTGAGCGTGCTTTCGGAGAGCAAACTGCCGCCGCCGCCCGTAGCGCTATAGGACTTTACTGAAAAATTGAACGTGCCCGCAGGCGCCGGAAAACTGAACGTACACGTCGTCCCACTCGAATTTGTCGTGCATCCGTTCGACGTGCTTGTCACGTTATAGGTTTGAGAGGCCACGACGTTGTTGCTCGAGTCGAGCTGTTGTACCGCAACGGATTTCGTGTTGGGCGATACGTACATGCGCCGGCGGCTGTTGGTCTGCGTGCTCGCAGGCGGAATTCGAATGGAAAAATCCACCGTGGTCGGCGCGGTGGAACCGCCCGAATTATTCGATGCCGGCGGCGGCCCACCGGAGAGGCCGGAACCGCCGCCGCCGCAGGCGCTCAGCAACGCCAGCATACTGATAATCGTCCAATGTTTGATGCTCATGCCGATACCTCAAGGGCCTGCGCGGTTGTGCGCGGTGTTTGATTGGATGTTGATGTTCGTCGTGGTAACGGTGACGGTGATCGGACTGGAGTTGTGACTCGTATCCTGCACCGTGATCGTCGCGTTTCCGGGCCCCGCCGCCGAGGCGGTGAACGCGTTCGTGCCTGACGCCGTTACCGTAGTAACCGCGCTATTCGAACTTGAGGCCGTAAAGGTGCCCGTATAGTTCTGTTCCTTCACGGTAAACGTTTGCGTTTCACCGATCGCGGTGAAATTTATCGCGCTGGGTGTTGCCGTCTGTACGCGCAAGACATACACGCCGATTTTTCCGGCCGTATTTTGCGTAAACCATACGTTTGCATCGCCCTCGGGCGAGAGTAAAAACCCAGTGCCCGCCGGCGGTGGCAGCGGCTGGGTGAACGTATGAGACGATGTGCTGAACGTCTGGACGCCGGCAGTTCCCAGAACCGCGAGCGAGGAGCTCGATGCCGTCGCAAGTGACTGCAGCGCATTGGCCCAGGTGTTCGCATATTCCGTAAATGCGCCGCTTGTGGAAACGCGCGCCAGTTTGTTGCCGGCGGTTTCCACGAAATACAGGTAGCTGCCGCTAGCAATGACTTGGCCCGGAGCGCTCGCGGCTGTGGGGATTTTGAACTCGGCAAATTTGCCGTTGAAAGACATGCGCCCGACTTTGTTCACGGCAGTCTCGGTAAACCACAAATTTCCGTCGGGGCCTTCGGTGATGAATTGGGCATTCGCCGCAGCTGTCGGTATTGAAAACTGCGTTACCGTTCCGGAGGTCGTGATCTCGCCGATCGTGTTGGCTGCGGTGGTCGTAAACCACAGCGCATTTTTCGGACCGCTGCAGATGCCTTGCGGTTTGGCATTTGCGTTGGAAAGCGTGAACTCCGATATGGCGCCTGCGGTGGTGATCTTCCCAATGCGATTGCCCGCAGTTTCGGTAAACCACAGATTGCCATCGGGCCCATTAGTGATGACCGCCGGAGAGCTGCCGGAGTGCGTAAGCGTGTATTCCGCGATTACTCCGGTATAGAGGATGCGCCCGATCTTACCGGCGGCCTGTTCGGTAAACCATGGATTACCGTCGGGTCCTTCGGTAATTCCGAACGGCGCGCTCGTGGCCGAAGGGAGCGAAAACTCCACGAACTGCGAACCCGCGCTTTGTTGCACGACCTGCGGACGATCCTGTGAAGTGCCTGCCCCGCCGCCGGGTGCGCCGAACCCGCTCCCACCTGCACCGCAGCCTGCGAGCGTCGCCATGGTCCATGCAAAGAAAGACAGCAAATAAAGAAAAGAACGCCCCATACACCGTTACCCGGCTGCACGCTACGTCACATATAGCACGGATCGCCAGGCGTACTTGTCACCCGATCGGGTACATTTGCGCCGCACGTTCTACGCGCACTGCCACACCGGAAAAACCGGGGCCGCTCAGGCGTGTAACATGGACAACAATGCCGGCCTCGACAACGTAAAACGCGACCGCCGAGCATTCATTGCCAACCCATTCAAGCGTTGCCGCGCGCACGGCCGTCTCCACGCCGGCCGGCAAGCGTGAAGAATTTGCGGGCACGTCGAGCGGGCCGGTACGGGGCGGATCGAATCTGCTGGTGATGCGGTACTCGTCATCGAGCACGAACAACTGCACCGCTCAAGTGTAAGCGATGCAACACTCGAAAACCGTCCTCTAAACGGGTGATTCAGTAACGCCAATTGAGAAGCCGCGCAACGGCTTCGGCTCTCGTGCTCACGGAAAGCTTGGCATATACGCGCTTCACATGCTCTTTGACGGTATTTGGGCTAATACACAACTCGCCGGCGATATCGCGGGCGGTATTTCCGCGGACCAACATGGTCAACACGTCCACCTCGCGCATACTCAGCCGAAAGCGCGCATGTGCGGAACGAAGATGTTCGCGAGTCGCCATTTGCTCGACCGTAACGGCGATGCACTGCGATACCGGTCCACTCAAAAGTGTCGCGCGCACGACCAGTTTCGGTACAGGGAGCGCGATGGCTGCGGCTTCTGTATCCGCCGTGCAGGCATCAAGCGCCCGCCTAATCGCTTGCTTCACGATCGTAGGCAGCTGCGGCATTTCGGCTCTATCGCCGCACAGACGGTACACCAACTCGAGCGCACCTGGTTCGCTGCCGGTCACATTCAGTTCGGAATCCAGGATGATCAGTTTCGGCATGTCCCGTTCGTGCAGAACACCGAGATCCGTGGCTTTTTCCGCAGCAATCATAGAAAACGCTTTCACCCGCAGCTTATAAGAAGGTACGGCCTAAAATGCTAGAATATCAATACTCCGCGCGTTGCATAGCCACCCTGTTCTTCGTAACATTTTAGCGTTTCATAACGCATTCGTGTTTTTTGTTTAACGTTGCGGCCTTCCCGATGTTGCCTCTACCTATAGGAGGTTCAGAATGCAAATTTTTCGCACGGTCACCTTGCTAGGTGCCGCCATCCTGGGCTTGACCACGGTGGCGCTGGCACAAGTTGAAAGCACACCGGTTCCAATGAGCCCCAAACCCGATTTCTCGGCAATGTCTTTCCTCACCGGAACCTGGA
>DASRSF010000148.1:0-3817 GCA_035656615.1 Vulcanimicrobiaceae bacterium
GCAGTGCGCAAAGCGTTGCCGCCCCCTTTCAAGGCTCCAGTATAGCGGCAAAGGTTCACCCGGCGCAATTAGACAACTTGGCCGCGATGCAGGCGGGTGTGATAATCAAACGTTAATGAGGAAGCAGCGTGGAGATTCGTACGGTCGGCATTTGCGGCGCCGGACTCATGGGCAGCGGCATCGCGCAAACATGCGCCGCCGCGGGATTCAGCGTGATGTTAATGGAGCCGGCTGAGCCACCGCTGCAGCGCGGCCTGCAAAACATTGCCAAATCGCTCGACAAATTCGTTGAAAAGCAAAAACTCGACGCGGCCGAGCGTGATGCAATTCTCGCGCGCATCACGCCGACGACCACGGTTGCCGATCTCGCGCCCTGCGATCTCGTCATCGAAGCCATCGTCGAGAACGTGCAGACCAAGACGGCGCTGTTTAAAGAGCTCGACGGGCTGCTCGGTCCGGACGCAATCATTTGCACGAATACTTCGAGTTTGTGCGTCATCGAACTGGCCGCACAAACGCGGCGGCCGGATCGCGTCGCGGGACTTCATTTCTTTAATCCTGTTCCGATTATGAAGCTGGTGGAAGTCGTACGAACGATCGCGACCTCGCAAGAGGTCATCGATACGCTCTTCACCTTTGCCAAACGGCTCGGCAAAGATCCCATACTCGCCAAGGACACGACGGGCTTCGTCGTCAACCGTTTGCTCGTACCGTACTTGCTGTACGCGATTCGCGTGTACGATGAGGGCCTGGCGAGCAAGGAAGATATCGACAAAGGCATGCGACTAGGATGCGGATATCCTATGGGCCCGCTCGAGTTGCTGGATTTCGTTGGTTTGGATACGACCTACTTCATTGCGCAAATCATGTTCGAGGAATTCAAAGATCCGATGATGGCCGCGCCGCCGCTTCTGCGGCGCATGGTGCTGGCCGGCCACTTAGGACGCAAGAGCGGAAAGGGCTTCTATGACTACGCCGGTTAAGACGTTCGAGCATATCGCGGTAGACGTGCAGGACGAAGTCGCGATCGTCACGCTGGAACGCGCCAACGTCCTCAATGCACTAAACGCCGCACTGCTGCGCGAACTTTCCCAAGCACTCAGCGAGCTCGACAACCGCGAGGACACCGGCGCGGTGATAATCACCGGTTCGGGAAACAAAGCGTTCGCTGCAGGGGCGGATATCGGGGAATTGAACGCCCTGCAAAGCGCGGTCGACGGCGCAAACAAAGCGCGAATTGGACAAGCCTTGACGCTCCAGATCGAACGTATGCGCAAGCCCGTCATCATGGCGATCAATGGTTTCGCGCTGGGCGGCGGGTGTGAATTGGCGATGGCGGGTGACATTCGCATCGCGGCGCAGACGGCCCGTTTCGGTCAGCCGGAAGTGAATCTCGGGCTCATTCCGGGCTATGGCGGCTCACAGCGCACGACCCGGCTGCTCGGAAAAGGTATGGCAATGTATTTATGCCTTACCGGCGAGATCATCGACGCCAATGAAGCGTTACGTATCGGACTTGTGCAAAAAGTCGTTCCCGCAGAGGAGCTGCTCGAGGAAGCCAAACGCATTGCCTGGGTCATTGCCTCCAAATCCCCGCTGGCGATTACGGCATGCAAGCGCGCGGTGAACAACGGCGCGCATTTGCCGATCGCCGACGCACTCGAACTCGAAGCTTTGGAATTCGGCGCGCTGGTCAATACCGAAGACTTCAAAGAGGGCACCAGCGCGTTTCTCGAAAAGCGCAAGCCCGCGTGGAAAAGGAAGTGATTCCGAGTTAAACCGATCCTTATTGCTCTGCTCTTCGCGGCGGGCATGGCGCAAGCAGCCGCTGATGATTTTGGGCCCGGCGGCGACGTGCGCCAGGTGCGGTCGAACGCAATTCGCCTACTAGCGCAGCGCGTACGCGCTTCCGGCACCGATCCGCAACAACTACAAATCAGCGACGTCGTCGTCGTTCGCGATCAAGCCATTCTCAGCTGGCGCGCGGGCAGCGAGCACGGTGTCATGGGACTGGCGCGTTATTTGGATCGCTGGTGGGACGCTCTGGACGCACAGCCGCGAGCGACGTGCTGGTACACGCTCACGGCGTTTCCGCTCGATGACGCCGGTCTGTCAAATGCGACGCTCGCAGCGGCTGCGGTGCACAATGCCGACGCGCGAACCGGCTTGCGGCCGCGTTGCCCCGGGGCGCCGGACGCGCAAAGCGGCGCGTTGGGTTCGCTGTCTGCGCGGGGCGGAACAATTCATCCAACGCGAGGCAGCACTGCAGGGTACGACTTCACCGTGCGGTACGCGCAGAACAATGCGCCGGCGGCCGGTGTCCCCGTGAAGCGTTTGTACGGCCGCGCGCCCACTACGGCCGAAGCATTGCCCAATCCGCCGCCGCCGCAAGGCTGGGGCGGCCCGACCAATGTATTTTTCTTCAATATCGCCGCAGATTCGCCGGCACCGATTACGGTAACGGCAGGCACGGTGGTCACGATTTGGTTCCCGTTCGTTCTTAACGATTCGCTCGGGTACCGGTTGTCGTATGTCAGCGGGGGACAGTTTTCGCCGTCAATTCACGGGACGATTTTCGATAACGTGCTTACATTCACGCTGCCGGCATTCACGCTCGCGCCCGGCGGCGAGTTTCAAGCCGAAGTTGAAGGCTTTTGGTGAACGTGTTCGGGACGGAATCCCACGCCGATGATATAGGCGGGGATTCTGCGCAAAAAGGGCCAGCGATCGAACAGCGTAAAGAATTTCGGTAACGTAATTCGTTCGCTGGCGGAGAGCACGCGCGAGAACAAGCGGTTTTGGATCTGCACTTGCAACCATTGTGTCGCCTTGGCGGGCCATTCGCGACGCCGTTGAACGGCGCGCAGATCCTTCTCTGAAACAGTACCGTTTCGCAGCGGCGGTATCAGCAGGTTTGCCGTGGCAACGGCATCTTGAATGGCAAGATTGATCCCCACCCCGCCGACGGGTGACATGGCGTGCGCCGCGTCGCCGATGCACAGCAGGCCTGGAAGATACCACGTACGCAAGCGGTTTACGGTAACGGTTAAGAGCTTCACGTCGTCCCAAGAACGAATATCGTCGACCGCATCGCCCAGAAACGGCGCGATCGCCCGTACCGTGGCGCGAAACGCCTCGATACCGCGCGCGTGCAGCTCTTCAAAACCGCCCTTACGGATGACAAAGGCGCATTGGTAGTAGTCGCGGCGATCGATTGCGACAAGTATGCCGCCGGGCGCGACGTTACCGAAGGTTTGATCGGGCTCGTTTGACCGTTTACCAACGCGCATCCAAAGCACGTCGATTGGTGCGCCGAGATCAATCAGCGGCAACCCCGCACGATCGCGAAGCGTCGAGTGCCGCCCATCGCATGCTACGACGAGATCCGCGCGTATCTCTGTGGGCCCATCCGGCGTGCGAACCCAGACGCCGGTTACGCGCCCGCCGGTACGGATAAGGTCCGTGGCTTCCGATTGCATCAACAGATGAAATGAAGGAAACGCTTTCGCTTTTTGCGCCAGGAAATTCAGGAAGTCCCACTGCGGCATGACAGCGACGAACTTGCACCGGCCGGGAACGCGATCCATTTGCGCCATGTGAAACATCTGACCGGAAGTTTGTAAACGAATATCCCGCACTTCGGAATGGGGAATCTGCAATAATTCGTCGAGTAGACCGAGCTCGTCCATGACTTGCAGCGTCGAGGGATGAATCGTGTCACCGCGAAAGTCCCGGAAGAAGTCCTTGTGCTTCTCCAACACCGTCACGTCTATTCCGGAACGCGCCAGCAAATAGCCGAGCATAATTCCGGCCGGCC
>DASRSF010000149.1:0-4424 GCA_035656615.1 Vulcanimicrobiaceae bacterium
CGACAGCCTGCACAAAACAAAACGCGCTAGAGCGGTTTGCGGTCTTGGAAGCCTTCGTCCATGGAGTGCCAGTGGTCGATGCGCGGTTCGCCGGCTTTCCAGCAGAGGTAAATTGGGCGGCCGCTCTTCATTGAGGGGAAATCGAGCAGGCCGAGGTCGATATCCTTGACGATGCAGCCGTACGCTTCGATCCGGTTCATGATTCGGACGATCTCCGCTTTTTGTTCGCTGAAGCGCCCCGGCGTAAATGGTGAGCGCGGCGTTGCCATCCGGCTGTGCTGCGCCCGCTCGATACCCCGCATGACGGGATCGCTCTCCAGCAACCTGATGGCCAAGTCGCGCCGCTTACGCCAAAGCTCCTCCACCAGGGGAGCCAACTTAGGGATGAGGGCGTTTGCCTTTTCGGGCGAAAACAGTTTCATGGATCTGAACGGCTCCGAATGATGACAAAAACAGGGCGGCTCGTATTCGTCACCGGCCTATCCGGTGCGGGCAAAAGTCAGGCGATGAAAATCCTCGAGGATTTGGGGTTCTACACCGTAGATAACCTTCCGCCCAAACTCACATCACAAACCCTGTCGTTGCTAAAAGATGCGCAAGTCCGCGAAGTTGCAATCGCGCTGGACGTGCGCAGCGGCGGTGCACTTGGTGAAGCGCTGCCGCTGCTGAACGAGCTTTCATTGGACGGCGTGCGGCCGCTCATACTTTTCTTGGACGCGCGTGACGACGTGCTCGTCCGCCGGTACAGTGAGACGCGCCGCCGGCACCCCTTTGCCTCGGTTGGTTCGGTTCGCGAAGCTATCGCGGTGGAACGCGCCACGATGGCTCCGCTTCGCGCACTTGCCTCCCACGTCATCGACACCACCACGCTCACGCATGCGGACTTGAAGGAGCGAATTGCGGCCTCGTTTTCGCCGGAGCACCCGGAACGCCGCATGGCGGTCACCATCGTGGCCTTCGGATTCAAGTACGGCATCCCGTTGGACCTGGACATGCTCTTCGACGTGCGGTTCCTAGAAAACCCAAACTACGTCGAAAAACTCCGCCCGCTTACGGGAGCCGACCCGGCGGTCGCTAAGTATATCGAGACGGACCCGGCCACAGCGCCGTTTATGGATAGACTCTACGAGATGATGGATTTCTTGATGCCCCGGTACTTCGCTGAAGGCAAGGCGCAACTAACGATCGGAATTGGTTGCACCGGCGGCCGTCACCGGTCGGTCTACGTCGGGCGGCGACTCTACGAACACCTGGAGGCGCAAGGCGGCTTGGACGTTCATTTGGATACCAGGGACGCCGTACGATGATCGGCCGCTTACCGCCGTTCTTGCGCTGGGCCATTCCGGGCCTCGGCGTCAAACGCTGGCTGCTGGTTGCGATCGCCGGCATTTTGCTGTTCGTAAACGGCCTGGACCGCTATCTTATCGCGGTCGGCTATAACGTCCACGCGAACGAACTCGTCGACAGCTTTATCGATGATTACTTTTCGCCCAGTTTGCTCAAGTGGATCTTTATGGCGGTCGGTATCGCGATGATCTTCTTGGGCATCCGGCAATGGCTGCTGGCAATGCTGCGCGCCAGCGCAATGGGCGGCAGCGATCGCATTCTCGATACGCTCTATGAGATGCGGTTGCGCAGCGGTTATAAGATCGTCGCAATCGGCGGCGGCACCGGACTTTCCACACTGCTGCGCGGCCTTAAGCGTAAGACGACGAATCTTACCGCACTAGTAACGGTAAGCGACGACGGCGGCAGCTCGGGACGCCTGCAGCGTGAGCTCGGCGTGTTGCCTCCGGGCGATGTGCGCAACTGTTTGGTCGCGCTTGCCGACGACGAGGCGATGGTTACGGATCTGTTCCGCTACCGTTTTCACGAAGGCGAAGGGTTGACCGGTCACTCGTTCGGCAATCTGTTCTTGGCGGCAATGACGGGCATCACCGGAAATTTCGATCGAGCAATTAAGGAATCCAGTCGCGTACTCAACATCAAAGGCAAAGTGTTGCCGTCGACGCTGGGCATCGTGCGGCTTTGCGCGCGGCTCGCGGATGATTCGGTCGTTGAAGGCGAATCGAATATTTCGGCGTCGGCGCAGCCGATTAAACAGGTGTTTTTCGATCCGCCATATGCGGCTCCGCTCGGCGAAGCGATCACCGCGATCCGCCAGGCCGACGCGATCATCCTTGGCCCAGGAAGTCTGTACACATCGATCCTGCCAAACTTTCTGGTGGACCGCATCGCTCGCGAAGTCGCCGGCTCATCTGCCGTACGAATATACGTATGCAACGTCATGACGCAGCCCGGCGAAACGGACAACATGACCGCCGCGGACCACGTTCAGGCACTCATTCAAAACGCCGGCGCGCGCGTCTGCGATTACGTCGTCGTCAACGACGAACCGCCTTCAAAGCTGCTCGAAGCATACGCCGTTGAAGGCCAGATTCCGGTGCAGCCGGACGTCGAGCGCATATCCGCGATGGGTCTGCATCCCGTACGCGCACAGATGATCAGCGAAACCGCAACCGTCCGCCACGACCCTGAAGAACTCGCGCAGGTCGTCTTCAACATCATCGACCGCTCCATCGCACAACGCGCTGCCTACATGCGCCCAGCCCAAGTCTACGAACAACGACCCGTCAGCAGCGCGTAAACTACAGAGCGCGTGATAGCGGCGTTCTGCGCCTTCGGAGTTGACGATTATTTCTTCGTTATTGCCGGCTAATGCGAGAGGGCGATGGTTAACGCGAGCGGTTTGTCGGGGGCCAGGTGAACCGGCTGTTGGGCGGGTTTGTAACCCGAGGCGGAAACGGCATAGTCGACTTCGCCCACCGGCACTTGGGCGAATGTGAATTTTCCTTGCGAATCAGTGGTCGCGCTCAGGACTGTATCGATCGTTACAGTCGCCCCGGCGATGGGACGGCTCGTCGCCGCGTCGACGACCAGACCCGAGATGCTTTGATACGTACCGCCCGGCGGTAGCGCGCTGTCGTTACATGCAGCAAGAATCACGCATGCCACAAGTGCTCCAATCAATCGAACGCGCGTCATGTCGGCTCCCTCCTGAATCGGCAATTCTTTCTCTATAGTACACGTACCGGGCAGGACCACCAAGCAGAGGGCCGGGCCCCGAAGGCGAGGAACCGCGAGAACATGATTTCCACGCCTGCGTCCGATGCGACATCCGGCATGTCGTACTTTACCGATGCGCTTGACGCCATCGGCAATACTCCGCTTATCAAGCTGAACAAGATTACCGACGGAGCGCAGTGTCTGGTCCTTGCTAAGGTCGAGTACACGAACCCGGGCGGCAGTGTGAAAGACCGCCCCGCGGTGGCGATGCTGGACGCAGCCGAGCGGGCAGGCCTGCTCAAACCCGGCGGAACGATCGTTGAGCCGACCAGCGGGAATACCGGTTCGGGGCTGGCCATGGCCGCGGCCATCCGGGGATACCGGTGCATTTTGGTGATGCCCGACAAGATGGCCAAAGAGAAGGTCGATCTCTTGCGCGCGTACGGCGCCGAGGTGGTCGTAACGCCGACCAATGTGCCGAACGACTCGCCGGAGTCGTATTATGGCGTGGCCAACAGGCTCGCGTCTGAAATCGCGGGCGCCTTCCAGCCGAATCAGTTCCATAATCACCACAATCCGGTGGCGCATTATCGTACGACCGGCCCGGAAATTTGGCGGCAAACCGGCGGGCGCATCACGCATTTCGTTGCCGGTATCGGAACCGGCGGCACGATTTCCGGAACTGCCCGGTATTTAAAAGAACAAAATCCGAAAATCCACGTCATCGGAGCAGATCCGGAGGGTTCAATCTATTCCGGTGACACGCCTAAATCATACGCGGTCGAAGGCATCGGTATGTCCTATTTGCCGGAGACGGTCGACATGAAGGTCATCGACGAAATGGTGCGCGTCTCGGATCGCGATTCGTTTTTGATGGCGCGCCGCATCACGCGCGAAGAGGGATTGCTCGTGGGCGGTTCGTCGGGTACGGCTGCCGTCGCAGCGATGAGGCTCGCGAAGACGCTTCCCGCGGATGCCGTTTTGGTGGTGCTCTTTCCCGATTCCGGCCGCGGCTATATGTCAAAGATCTTCAATGACGAGTGGATGATCGCCAACGGATTCCTTGCCGAAGGCAAGCGGCGAGCGACGGTCGGCGATGTCTTGCGCAGTAAGCGTCCGCTGCCGCCCCTCATCACCGTTAAAGATACCGACGTGGTTAACGATGCGCTGGACTTGTTACGCAAGTATGAGATATCACAGATACCCGTCATGCGCGGGCACGAACAGATCGGCAGCATCAACGACGTGGCGGTGATGCAGTCGGTTTTCGATCAGGCTGACATCATTCACAAACCGGTTAGCGAGGTTATGGGACGCCCGTTTCCGGTGCTCGACCAAAGCGAAGAAATCGAACGCGC
>DASRSF010000150.1:0-10087 GCA_035656615.1 Vulcanimicrobiaceae bacterium
ATCGACTGGTCCAGCCCGCCGACCAAGTAATGCGGCACGGCGGTGTTTGAGGCCGGTAGTGCGGGTATTTGCTGGGCGGGCGGAAGCGTTTGGTTGACGGCTGCTATCAGTTGGTTGATGGCGATGACCTGCTGCGCGCTCTGCTGAAAGAACGGACCCGGCGGAACCACCGTCCCGGCAAAGCCATTGCTTGTATATCCCAGTTGCAAGTTGACCTGCGGTTTAACCTGATTGGCAGCGTAGGCCTCGTTGATGTTGGCGCTCTGAATCTGGCTGCGGACCTGTGCAATCTCGGGACGGTTGGCGAGCGCCTGCGTTACGAGCCGCGCCAAATTCGTGGGGGCCGGCAACGCGCGCACCGCGCTCGTAGGAACCAGGTTGGCGTTCCAGACGGAGTCATTTGGATTGTCGGTGAGCTGGCTCTTGAGCTGGTTTTGAAGAATCGCGACGTTCTCCACCGCTGAAAAAACCTGCTGCTGGTAAACGGCTATTTGCGTGTTCACCTGCACGACGTCGATTGGCGCCGCCGCACCGCGCTGCGCCAGACGCACGTTGCTATGCTGCTGAACGATCGTATCTTGCAGTGCCTGCTCTTGGATCGCCACGTTGCGCCATGCGGCAACCAGGTCCCAATACGTGTTCTGAACCTGCGCGATCGTACCGGAAACCGTCGTTAACGTCTGCGCATTCGTACTTGCCTGTCCGATCTGCGCCAGTTGCAGTTGCCGCGATTCCTGTGTGATGGACCGTCCCCGGCCCAGCGGCTGAGAAAAATTGACCGAGAAAATCGTCGGATAGTACGGGTTGAACGTGTTGATGGAAGTATTATTGTTCGTTCCGGATCCTGACACGTTGACGTTGTACTGCTGACCACCCGGAAGAATCCCTTGAGCGCCCGCGCCCAGCGAGGTATTTTTCTGAATGATCGGACCGAAATTCGGACCTGCGAAAAATGCGTTTTGCGGCGGCTCAACCGAATATTGATATTGCGGCTCGATATTGAAGTTGATGTCGTACGCTCCGCGCGCCGCGGCGATCTGATATTCGGCGATTCGCCGGTTCGCTTGCGCAATTGCCAAGTTCGGATTGCGCGAGAGAGCCATGCCGATGGCGTTCTCGAGCGTGATACCGACGAACGGCTGCTGCGTCACGCCCACGACGGTCGGCGGCGGCGGCGAAACGGTGGGCGCGGCATAACCGGGAGCGACCGCCGGAACAGCTGGAAGTTGAGCCTTCGGCGCCGGCGTCGGTATGACGGCGGTCGCGGCGGCTAGGAGGATCGACAGCACGTTAGCGATTACCGGACCTTCACCGAAGTCTCAACCGACATGCCGGGCCGCATCGGATACCGCTTGAAGTCCGTTTTCTTGTCGAAAACGATTTTCACCGGAATGCGCTGCGTCACTTTGACAAAGTTGCCGGTCGCGTTTTGAGCCGGAACCAGCGCGTACGTGTTCTGGGAAGCAGGATTGATGGAGTCGACGCTGCCCTGGAACGTAACTCCCTTGTAGGCATCGACGCGAATGTCCGCCGGTTGTCCGGGGCGCATGTCCCCGACCTGCGTTTCCTTATAGTTCGCGGTGACGTAGACGTCATTCGGAATGATCGTGAGCAGCGTGGCGCCCGGACTTACCGTTTGTCCGACCTCGACGCTTTTTTCACCCACAGTACCGCTGGTCGCCGCGTAGATCCGCGTGTTCGCAAGGTTCTGCTCGGCGATCGCGAGCGCAGCGCGCTGGGTCGCGATTTGCGCCGGCCCTTGGGCCTGCGTTAGTTTGCCTTGCGCGGCTTGTACACCGCCTCTCGCGGCCGCCACGGCCGCTTGCGCGGCGCCGACCTTTTGCTGCGCGGCGCCTAAGTTCGCAAGTGCGACGTTGACCGCTTGAAGTGCAGCAGCGTACTCCGACTGCGCTTGAGCGTACTGCGCCTTTGCCGAATCAAGCTGCGCGCGCGGTACATCGCCGCTGCGAACCAGCGCCTGGGTGCGCTGCAGGTTTGCTAGGGCGTCTGCCATTGCTTGACGCGCGCCGGGAAGCGCGGCTTGCGCTTGTTGCACCTGCGCCTGCGCCGCCGCAACGCCGGATTGCGCGACCGGGACGTTAGCGGCTGCGTTCTGTACCTGTCCTTGCGCCTGTGCGACGCCGCCCGATCCCTGCGTTACGTTCGCAGACTGGTTCTGCTGCGCAAGTTGAAGATTTGCCAGCGCTTGATCTACCGCGGCCCGTTCCGTGGCATCGTCTAAGACCACCAGCAGCTGCCCTTTCTTCACGGGCTGATCCGTATCGACCAAGATCTGCCTGACGCGCTCGTTGATTTTGCTGGTTACGGCGACGGTGTTGGCATCGACACGCGCGTCGTCCGTGGTTTCGTGAACGCGCGCATAACTAAAATACCGTACGCCCCAAATAATGATCGCGATTGCGGCGATGACGCCCAATGCCACGAAAAGCGGCCGCAAATTTCTACGCCGCGCCGGCGTTTCGTTATCGATGCCTTGCGGAACGTCGAACGTCCGGCCATTCTCGGGGGCGGCCGTCGACTGTTGCTCGCGTTCACGCGTTTCCATGTACTTTATTCTTCCTTACACCGTTTAAAAAAACGTCAATCTGAAAAGTGATGAGGTCGTCCTTGTTGTAGTCGGTCACCGGAAGCTTCTTGCGACCGATGACGTCTGCGAAAATCATTCCCATGAAAAAGCGCGCGAGCAGCAAGGGATCGCCTTGAAGGTCGCCGCTTTCCACACGTTTGGCCATATAATCGCCGACTATGTGCCGGATTGCGCCGGGCGCTCGCCATGCCGCGCTGCTCACCGCGCTATGCGGCTCCTGCTCGACCAGCGACATGATGATGAGGTCCTGCACCTGTTCCATTCGCTCGACAAGCGCATTGGCAAGGCGCCGCAGGTCGGCCTCGAGATTGCCCGACAAGCCCGCGGCCAGTTCTTGCAATTCGCCGGTCGCGCAGAAACGCTCAACGGCTGCATCGATAATGGCATCTTTGCTGCCGAAGTGTCGAAAGAGCGTTGCCTCGTTGACGCCCGCCGACTCGGCGATTTCGCGCGTCGTCGTGCCGCGGCGTCCTTTTTTGGCGAAGATCGCACGGGTCGCGACCAGAATCCGGTTGCGCGTCTCTTCCGGAGAGCGCGGTTGTATTTCGTGCAGCATTACTTTTTCGTAAACACCGAATCATTGACCGCGACGTTCGTCTGGTACGTTCCGAACACCGCGTCCGCAATAGCATGCACGCGGTGCGCGATTTCGGCATGCTGCGTCGCGATGACGTTAAACGGGCCCTCTTGCTTGAAAGTCTGCGTCATCGTTATCGTTCCACCATCGCGGTAGTGGTAATCCATGCGCACGACCTGATATGTCTGCGGATCGATATACGCCACCGTGTCCTTAATCTGGTCGCTGTAAATCTTCTTCGTCATCTCGAGCGCCAGGAACGGATGGCCGTTCACGTTCTTCATGCCCGCGAAGGTGATATTGGAATCCCTTTGCCATGCCGGCGGGTCCGAGATGTCGCCGAAGAGTTTATCGATTCCGTGCGCGTACGCCGGAACGCGATCGAAGACGACCTCATAGTAGTCCGGTCGCTTAAAATACGAGGTGCCCTCAAGGTCCGGCGAGAGCCAGGGAAACGTCAGCAAGTGCGCATGAACGTGCACGCGCGCTTGGTAGGTCTGCAGCGAAGGGTTGCGCTGCTCGATGCGCTGCATGATCGTGCTCGCATCAAGCGGCGACTCGGCCGGCGCCGCCGAAGCCCCAATCAACAGATTCGAGAGCACGGCCAGGGAAAAAACCCCTATGTAAGTACGTACTTGCACGCAGAAATCGTACCACACCACTCCCCCCAATGCAAGTACTTACTTGCAGCCACCTCCTCCGCCATAGGCACGCCTGTTAGGCGGCCGCGCGGCTATGATGTTATGGCGGCCGCGGGGCTATTATGGCGCCGGCTGCTTCCTTGTCACCCTGAGCCTGTCGAAGGGCGGCCGAGCTTGCCGAGGCCCGGCAGCGCATTGGCAACTGGCCTCGACAAGCTCGGCTGTGCTTCGACAGGCTCAGCATGACAAGGGGAGGCGGGCCGAACGGGGTCGGCTGTGCTTCGAGCGGCTCAGCATGACAAGGGGAGGCGGGCCGAACGGGGTCGGCTGTGCTTCGACAGGCTCAGCATGACAAAAGGGGAGAAAGCGGGGGCGATGCTGAGTGAGGATGTTGTTTTGGAGGAGGCGGCTCGGTGGGGGATTGAGCCGCTTTCGTTTGTGCTTCGCCGGCTTGATGTGGAAGAGCCGGGGATTGCGATTGCGGCGGATCGCTATTTGTATCCGGCGAGCATGCTGAAGACGCCGCTTGCACTGGCGGTTCTTGAACGCGTGGCGCAGGGAGGGGCGCGCTTTGAGGATCGGCTGGACGTTACGCCGGCAAATATGACCCCGAACGACCTGGACTCGCCGCTTGTTCCCGGATATCGCGCCTCGATTGACGAGCTGCTCGATCTGATGATCACGCGTTCCGACAACGTGGCGACCAACATGTTTTACGATCTGCTGGGCCGCACGCAGGCCTCGGCACTGATGTGCGCGCGCTTCGGGCTGCACGCCACGCAATTTCACCGGAAATTGTCAGGCGCCTTACCGCTTATCGAGGATGCGCAGTGGGACGGTGTGCATCGCAACATGCATTCGGCCTCGGACGCGGCGCACGTATTCGAAGCAATAGCACGCACGCGCGTACCCTTTGCTTGGAAGATTCACCGCCTGCTGATGGAGCAGCGCTGGAACAACAAGTTGCCGGGCGGTTTGGCGCCGGGTGATACGTTTGCGCACAAGACCGGAGATACGGACGAAGTCACCCATGACGGCGGCATCCTTTATACGGCGAGCGGCGCAGCGTATGTCATCGTTGTGTACACCGGCATGGAATCAACCGAGGCGAACAATGGTAAATTTGTCCCGTTTATGCGTGCTTTGCGTCAGCATTTGTAAATTACGGGTAGAACGTTACGGGCAGAGAAAATAGGCTCTCATAGGATGGAGCGGCCTATTTTCACGTCACAGGCGTAACGTTGACCGCACGCCCGCAAGTGCGCCGAGGGCGTGCTCCGGGGCGCAGGCACCGGCAGTGCGAACGCGTTTGCCGCCTACGAACGTTTCCCGAACCCACGAATCATCGGCGCGATACACGAGCGCATTTACCGGGGGCGACCACGGGTCGATCTTACGCGCGTCCAATACGACGTAGTCGGCGAATGCGCCGGGCTGCAAATCGCCGGCGGCGATCCGAAGGGCTTGCGCGCCCTGCGCCGTGCCAAGAGCAAACGCGGCAGGTGCGCCGAGCGCGCTGCCGTCCAGCGCCGAGACCTTTTGCAGCAGCGCTGCCGCGCGCATTTCCTCAAAGATCGACGGCTTGACGTCCGCGTCGGTCCCTAGGCCCATCGGAACGCCCAATTGCTGCAAGCCGCGAACATCGCAGATTCCGTCGCCCAAGTACTGATTCGTCATCGGATTATGGATGACGCGAGCGCCGCTGTGCGCCAACATCTCCTTCTCCCGGCTCTGCACGTAAATCGCATGAATCGCCACTGTTCGTTCGTTGAGCGCGCCGAGATCCTGCAGCAGAGCAATTGGGGTCTTCCCGAACCGCTCGAGCGTTTGCGCGCCCTCATACTGCGCTTCGGCGACATGAACGTGCAGCATGCAATCGCGCTGCGCGGCGAACTGGGCGGCCGCACGAATCATCTCCGGTGAGGCGGCATGAAGGGAGTGCGGCGCGACGCATATTTCAACGTTCGGGAATTGCTCCATCAGCTCTCCGGTGCGCCGCTGGGCAAGCTCGATGGTTTCGCGGAACGCGTCCGGCGCGTACGCCGCGTCCATCCACGTTCGCGCGAAGATCAGCCGTATTCCGGCATCGGAAGCCGCACGAATCGCCTCGACGGCATGATCGTTGCCGGCCCCGTTGAGATAAAAAAACTCTGCAACGGTCGTTATGCCCGCAGCCAGCATCTCGTCAAACGCCAAACGAAATATCCAGTAAACATCTTGGGGGCGCAGTTGGGGAATCACTTTGTAGAGTGCGTCACTGCGCCATCGCTCGAACGGCAGGTCGTCTGCCCAGCCGCGCATCAAGATTTGATAGGCATGACTATGTCCGTCGATGCAGCCCGGCACCACGATCACCTCAGAACCGTACGAGCGAAGTTCCGCACGCGGATACTGCATTACCAAATCCGAGGCAGCCCCGGTAGCTTGAATGCGATCGCCTTCGGTGACGAAGCAAAAATGTTCGTGCACGTCACCGCCCGCGATGGCTCGCGCGCACCGTACTATCGTCGTCATGCGATCAGCGTTCCGGCGCGGTACACCGCTGCAGCCAGATTTCCGCCAAACTGCCAGCCGAACTCTTCGGGAGATTCCATTCGAAGCACCGCAAGGTCGGCGCTCGCGCCGGGAGACAGCGTCCCGGCCTGCACCGCGAGCGAACGCGCAGCCGCGACCGTTACGCCGTACAACGCTTCCGCTGCGGTCAACTTGAAGATCTTGCGGCCGTGAAAGGCGACGGTTTGCAGGTTAAAGCACGGCGAGGTGCCGGGATTGTAATCCGAGGCCAAAGCAACGAATCCCCCGAGCGCCAGGAGCTCGCGCACCGGCGCATGCCTGGCGAGATCCAGGTACGCAATCGTGGTGGGACAAGCAACCAGCACGATTCCCTTTTCTGCAATAACCTGAGTATCGGTTTCACGAATGTAGTTGCAATGGTCAACCGCGTCTACGTCTAGTTGCGTGGCCGTTTGGGCAGCCTGTCCGTACGCCATCTCGTCACAATGCGCACGAAGACGCAGCCCGGCCGCGCGCGAGGCTTCGAGATACCGTCGTGCTTCCGGCGGAGAGAAAAACCCCGGTTCGCAAAAGACGTCGGCATACACCGCACCATGCGCCTTGGCGAACGGTATGCACTGATCGATCAGGTAATCGATATAGGCATGCTCATCAGTAAATTCGGGCGGAAGCGCATGCGCTCCTAAGAACGTAGCGATCAAGCGCGGCACGTTAGCCTGCTCGCGGTGCGCGTGGATGAGATCGAGCAATTCCATCTCGCCGGGTTTGTGCAATGCATATCCGGTCTTCGTCTCGAGCGTCGTCGTGCCGTGTTCCGCGATCCGGCGCAGGCGCGGCTCAAGCGTCTTCGTCCAGAAATCTTCCGGGTGTTCGAGCGCCTTGCGGGTCGCTTCGACCGTGTGCAGCATGCCCAGGGGCGCGGGCTGCCCGCGCAAACGTGCCGCGAAGTCCGGCTCGCGGTTACCGGCAAAGAACGGGTGCGCGTGCGCGTCGACGAAACCGGGAAACGCGACGCAGTCCGGGTACTCGTGCAAGTCACCGGCGCGATACACTAAGGGCAGATCGTCCGTGCGGCCACTCCATAGAATGCGGCCGCCGTGCACGACGATTGCGCCGTCCGAAATGAGGCCTAACGCGTCGAACGTCACCCCGTTTTGGGCGACGCTCGTTGCATTGGTGACGATGGTACCGGCTCGAACTACAAGCGCCAATCGATGCCTTTTTCGTCGGCCGTTTCGATCGCTACATCATATCCGGCATCGGCATGACGAACAACGCCCATTCCGCAATCCGTGGTCAACACGCACTCCAAACGCTCGCGGGCGTCCTGGCTGCCGTCAGCGACGACGACCATTCCCGCATGCAGGCTGTAACCGATACCGACGCCGCCTCCGTGGTGAACGGAAACCCAATGCGCGCCGGCGGCGGTGTTTAATAGTGCGTTCAGAATCGGCCAGTCGGCGATCGCATCGCTCCCGTCTTTCATGGCTTCGGTCTCGCGGTACGGAGAAGCAACGCTTCCCGTGTCCAAATGATCGCGCCCGATGACAATGGGTGCTTTCAATTCGCCCGCGCGAACGAGCTCGTTGAAACGCAACCCCGCCTTCGCGCGATCGCCGAAACCGAGCCAGCAGATGCGCGCCGGCAGGCCTTGAAACGCTACACGGTCCTTTGCCAGCGTTATCCAGCGGCGCAGATGTTCATCGTCCGGAAACAAGCGCAGCAATTCTTCGTCACATCGCGCGATGTCCGAAGCTTCACCGGAAAGCGCGGCAAAGCGAAACGGTCCGCTGCCCTTGCAAAACAGCGGGCGTATGAACGCCGGCACAAATCCGGGGAAGTCGAAGGCGCGCGCGAGCCCGGCGCGCTGCGCCTGCGCGCGAATGTTGTTGCCGTAATCGAAAACGATCGCACCGGCATCGAGAAAGTCCAGCATCGCCTGCACGTGTTGCGCTACCGTCGCCAGCCCGCGGCGTTCGTATTCTTCGGGATGGCTTTTACGCAAGTGTTCTGCTTCGGCGGGCGAGAGGTCCATCGGGACATAGCCGTTGATCATGTCGTGCGCCGACGTCTGATCCGTCACCGCGTCCGGCCGTAAACCCATCGCGAAAAGCGCGGGAAATTCGTGTCCGGCATTTCCTTGGTATCCGACCGAAAGCGGCGTTCCACTGCGACGTGCTTCTTCCACAAGTTCCAGCGCGTCGTCACGCGAATCTGCGACGGCGTCGAGATACCGTAATTCTTTGCGGCGTTCCAGCCGCGCGCGGTCTACGTCGATCACCAGAGCCACGCCTTGGTTCATCGTTATCGCCAGCGGCTGCGCGCCGCCCATTCCGCCGATACCTGCGGTCAAGCAAAGGCGGGCTTTCAACGTGCCGCCGAAATGCTGTCGAGCCAGCTCGGCAAACGTTTCATATGTTCCTTGCAAGATGCCTTGCGTGCCGATGTAGATCCACGAACCCGCGGTCATCTGGCCGTACATCGTAAGGCCCTGCGCTTCCAGTTCCCGGAAGATCTTCCAGTCCGCCCACTTGGGAACCAGATTCGAGTTGGCGATAAGTACGCGCGGCGCGCGCTCGTGGGTGCGCCAGACGGCGACCGGTTTTCCGCTCTGCACGATCAGCGTTTGGTCGCTTTTGAGCCGGCGTAGCGTGCGAACAATTGCGTCAAACGCTTCCCACGAACGCGCAGCTTTTCCGTTTCCGCCGTACACGACGAGATCTTGCGGACGTTCGGCGACTTCCGGATCCAAATTATTCATGAGCATGCGCAGCGCAGCTTCTTGGGGCCAGCCTTGGCACGAACGCTCGCTGCCGCGCGGTGCCCGTACCGTTGTGGTCGTGGTCATGGTCATTCCTATACTAGACGAGTTGCGTTCCGATAGCGCGTTGGGCCGTATCCACCAGCGCGCCGGTGCGAATCAATTCACGCGCGATCTCAATGTCCGGGGCAAGCGATCGGTCATCGGTCAAGGGAGCGATCCGCGCGCGCGCCGTATCGAACGCCGCTTGCGTTCCCGCGCCCGACTTGAGCGGCCGCCGAAAATCCGTTGCCGCGAGCGCGCCCAGCAGCTCGCAGGCCAGCGAACCTTCGACGTTGTCCAGCACGCGATTCAGATTCGTGGCGGCCGTCAGCCCCATGCTGACGTGATCTTCTTGACCCGCCGAGGTGGGAATGGAGTCGACGCTGTTCGGCCAAGCAAGTCCTTTGTTTTCAGAAACCATCGCGGCCGACGTGTATTGCACGATCATCAAACCCGAGTGCAGGCCCGAGCGGCCGGTCAAGAAAAGCGGCAGGCCGCGCTCTTCCGCATTTAACAGCAGGTACAGCCGCCGTTCGCTGATGCCGGCAAGTTCAGCGAGTGAGATCTTCAACACGTCGCTCGCCAGCGCAACCGGCTGGCCGTGAAAATTACCCCCGCTCAAAAATTCGCCGTCATCGGGAAAAACGAGCGGGTTGTCCGTAACGGAAATCGCTTCGGTTTCGATGACGCCCCGGGCGTACGTGACGGCGTCGCGCACCGCGCCGTGAACCACGGGGATGCAGCGGTATGAGTACGGGTCTTGCACGCGCCCGCATTCGCGGTGCGATTCGATGATCTCCGAACCCGCCAGCAGCTCGCGCAAATTTTCCGCCACGCGTGTTTGGCCCGGATGCGGGCGCAGCGCATTGATTCGCCGGTCGAAGACGCGATCGGTGCCCAGAAACGCCTCGAGCGACATCGCGCCGATGACGTCGGCCGCGCCC
>DASRSF010000151.1:0-6795 GCA_035656615.1 Vulcanimicrobiaceae bacterium
AAAATTGTCCGAGTTCCGACTGCGCCTCCGCGTCCGAAGGATTGCTATCGGCACGCTCCTGGACCGTCCGCTTGTAAGTCTTCAAATCACCTTTGCGCATGTGCAGCCGCACTAAATCCGGTACGGAGTCCGTGCCCGGTAAACTGCGGTTGAATTCCGCAATTGCATCGTCAACGCGATTTTCGGTAGCGTATACCGAGCCGAGCCGGCTGTGCGTTTCTTTATCGAGCGGCGCATACGCCAAAATATGCCGGTACGTGGCTTCGGCGCGCGCCAATTCACCCTTGCGGTAATACAGGTCACCGAGCAAACGTTCGGGACCAATCTCTCCCGGATGGGATTCGACGTAAGACTGCAGGCCGGTGACCGCACCCCCCAGATTCCCGCTCGCGACCCGCTCGCGCGCGGCCTGCATGGCGCCGCGCGGGTCCGAGGGCATCGAGGTGTCTGCTTGCGGGTTGACTTCAACCGTCTGCGCCACCGTTATGGTAACGGTTGGGCCGGCCATCAGCATGATGGCGATACATAGGGCGCGAGCAGCACGGCGCATGGGAGGCTCCTTCGAGAGCTTATCTTAGCGCGAAAACGCCTACGGGGCGAGAGCTGTGACTTCCGGCGCGGCCGAATGGCCTTGGACCACCTCGACCAGAGCGTCAACGATGAAGGGGTCGAATTGGGTGGACTTGCAGCGCTGCAGTTCTTCGAGCGCCTGGTCCTGGGCCATGGCGGCACGGTACGGCTTTGGGGTGATCATCGCATTAAAGGCATCCGCCACCGTGACGACACGAACGGTAAGCGGTATGCTGTCTCCACTTAATCCTTGCGGATACCCCGTCCCGTCATAGCGTTCGTGGTGATGGCGAATGAATGGAACAAATTCGCTCAAGCACACGCTGTGACGTAGAATTGCTTCACCCTCGTGCACGTGCTCGCGCACGATCTGCCGCTCGTACTCATTCAAAGGGCGTGCGGCGGCAAGCAGCTCGCGCGGCGTGGTTATACGCCCGATGTCGTGAACCAGACCTCCGCGAGTGGTTCGCAGCACAAGGTCTTGCGGAAGTTCAATCCGCGCCGCGATTTGCCGGCACCATCCCGACACCGCCCGTGAATGTTCACCCGCGGGCCGATCAACTGCGTAGAGTTCATTGAGCAAATCGGCAAGTAAGACGTCCAGTGCGTCAACCGGAGCGTGCATGGCGGCAATGCGCCCGCCGCAGCGCTCCCGCGCGATTGCCGCAATCCGCTTCCCGCTGCTCGCGAAGCGCGCTAAGTATGGGAATGGCGCTTCATCGAAGTCGCAAAATTCATTGGACAGCACGGCGGGCGCGGTGGTAAAGAGCCGGTGCATGCTGCGGGATTGAGCGCGAGCACAACATGTCCGGTCCACCCATTGAAGCAGCTCGTCCCACGAATCGCGCGCGAACGCCTCGGCCACGCGACCGATAAATTCCTCGAGTACGGCGTCCACCGGCGGAGCATAGGTGCCGTCGGACAGATGCGCGATGACCGTGCGCTTAAGCGCCGATCGCCGTTTCTCGATAGTCCGGGCAATAGGACGGCACCCGCTTCCATACGGGCCGGTCCGACCGTGCATGCTTGCCTCCGTGCTCAGGGCGCCTGGCGGAGCCCTGTTAGGCAAGTATAACGGCGTTAACGGTCCGCGATCAAATGTTTTTTATGGGTCAAGTAGCCCACAAGGGCCGCTTAACGGGGTAGCGGCAAGACGTTGCTGGGCGTGTACGGATAAAATGTCATCACTAATAGGAAGAGGACGCAGACGCAGACCCCCACGTACGCGAGGGGGGCACGAACCACCGGAGCAGCCGGCGCGCTTGCCTCGCGCGCGTACATGAGACGAAGCACCTTGAAATAGGCGTACAACGAGATCGCGGTACCGGCGATAAGCAGCGCCGCCAGCCAAGCAAAGCCCGCCGTTACATTGACGGAGAGGATCAGAATCTTTCCTAAGAATCCGGCCGTCGGCGGAAAGCCCGCAAGCGCCAGCAAGAAAAACGACATCGCCGCTGCCAAGGCGGGTCTTCTGGAGGCAAGGCCGGCGAAGGAGCGGATCCGAGAGCCTTCTTCCTGGTCGGTCGAGAGCAACGCCACGACCGCGAACGCGCCCAAATTCATAAACATGTACGCAACCAAGTAAAAGATTGCGTACCGGACACCCAAAGCCGTGCCGCCCGCCAACGCGGCAACAATGTACCCGATCTGCGCGACGCCGGAATACGCGAGCAGGCGTTTCATGTCCGTTTGCCCCAGCATCCCCAAATTCCCGACGATCATCGAGATGCCGGCGATGACGTACATCGGAAGCAGCAGCGCGAATGGCGTTCCTGGTGCCAGTGCAGCGTACGTAAACCGCGCGAAGACCGCCAGCGTCGCCGCCTTGGTCACGACGCTCATAAACGCGGTCACCGGAAGCGGCGCGCCCTCGTAGACATCCGGCGACCACACGTGGAACGGCACCAGGCTCAATTTAAAAGCGATGCCGATAAGGAACAAACCCGCGCCTACCCAATACAGCGGATTTCCCGCGAGCGCCGGCGAGCTCAAAGCTCCAAGCGACACACTTCCGGTGGCGCCGAAGAGCATCGCCATACCGAATAATAAAAACCCGGAGGCGGTCGAGGAGAGAATCAAATACTTCAGTGCGGCTTCGCGCGCCGTCGGCCGGTCTGCCAGTCCGCACAAGCAGTAGAGCGCAAGCGAAAGCAACTCCAGGCCCAAGAAAATCGTCATCAGGTTCGCTGCCCCGGCCATCAGCATCGCGCCGGTCGTACTCCACAGCATGAGCGCGACCGAACCGGCAATACGATCGGCGCGCCCGATCGATCCGTAAAGCGCTAACGAAAAGATCGCTGCGATAATGATGATCTCTTGAAAAACGATCGAGAATCCGCTCAGAATAAAGCCGCCGAAGAACGCATCGTGCGCCGGTTTACCGAAAGAAAGCGCCGCATACACACCGGCCACGATCAAGCCCGCAATGCCGATTCCGATCGAGACGTAGCGTTCGGCATACTTACGCGCAACCAAATCGGCCAGCAGCACAACCAGAGCGCTCGCACCGACGATGAACAGAGGTAATACGGCGTTCCAGTCTTGCCAGGTGTACGGATTGACGATCATGGCCGTCCTCCAAAAATCGCCGCAATCGTCGAGGTCAGCGGATGCGGATAGACGCCTAGGACGAGCAGCGCGGCGAGCAGCGGCGCAACCGCGAATATTTCGAAGCCGCTCAAATCGGGACGCTGCGGAATGTCTTTGACCTCGGGTCCGTTCATGATGTCTTGAAGCAGCCGAAGCATGTACGCGGAAGCCAGAACGATCGGAATCAGTGCGATGAGCGCCGGCCAAAAATATCCGGCGCGAAATACGCCGGTGAGGATGACCAGCTCTCCCGCGAAGCCGCCTAAGCCCGGCAGACCCAGCGCCGCGAGCGCAGCGATCGTAAAGGCACCGGCCAGAATTGGATTATACGCGCCAATGCCGCCCAGCCGCAGAAGCGATCGCGTCCCCTCGCGTTCGGCAACGTATCCCAGAATCAGGAACAATGCGGCGCTGAACAGCCCGTGCGCGACGATGTAGATGAGTGCGCCTTGCAGCGCCACGGCGTTTAGGCTGAAAATCCCTAAAACAATGAGGCCCAGGTGCGAAAGCGAGGAATATGCGACCACGCGTTTTGCATCGTTTTGGACCAGCGCAATCAACGCGCCGTAGATGAGCGAAACCAGGCCGGCGGCGAAAAACGCCCATCGCCATTCCGACATCGCACCCGGCAAAAACGGAATCGTAATGACCAGAAAGCCGTAGAGCCCGGCTTTCGACTGCACTGCACTGACGACCGCAGCCATTGGCGAGGGCGACTCCGTGTACGTGGCCGGCATCCAGGTATGCAATGGGAAAAGCGGTGTCTTCACCGCGAAGGCGATCGCAAAGCCCGCAAAGATCCACGAGGCCCAGCCGCCGATTACCGGATGCGATCCGCTTCCCAAAACGTCGGTCGATCCGTACAGCACGCCGAACGCCGCCGTCGCAAGCAACAGCAGCAAACCGCCCGCGAAATTATAGAGTAAATACCGCCATGCCGTATCGCGATGCTCGCCCCAGCCGATGAGCGCGAAAAACGGCGGCAAAAGCATCAGATCCCAAAAGAGCGCAAACGCCAGAATGTCGCGCGCCGCAAAGACGCCCATCATCGTGCCCTCGAGCATCAGCAGTAACGCGACCATCGTGCGCGTTTCCCGCATGTTCGTGGCCAGCACCGCGCTGAACGTGCAGAGGGCTAAAAGCAAGACGAGCCAAAGCGAGATTCCATCCCATGCGAAGTGCAGCGAGGCGGTAAACGGACGCGCGAGCCAATGCGCGTGAAACGTTCCGGCGCCGCCCGTCAGCGGAAGTATAAAGGTAATCGCCGCGACGGCGCTCCCCACCGACCGGCTTATTGTGCGGTCGGTGCGCGGCAAGAAAAACAGCGCGCCGCCGGCAAGGATCGGGAGCAGAATCAAAAGGAGCGACATTTAATGGGCTCCTCCCGCGATTGCGTAATACACGGCAAAGATTGCCGCCCCGAAGACGATCACCAACGCGTAGGCGCGCAGTAAACCTGTTTGAAAGCTCGCGACGACCGCACCGAAAAACCGGTTCGTGAACACGACTTCCCGAACTGCGCCGTCGATCAAGTGCGGTTCCACCCAGCGCGTGAAGAACGTTCCCAGCGCCTGCGCGGGACGCACGACAAGCAGTTCGATGAGATCGTCGAAATAATACAGGCGTACCAGTACGCGCGGAAGCGTCTGGCTCTCATGCTTGAGTCGTGCAGGCGCCTGGGCGATAGCACGCGGCGTCATGTACCGTGCGTAGGCTATAGCAAAGCCAATCAACAGCATCAACACGGCAAGCACGCTGGTCAAACCCTCGCTGATCGTTGCCGGCGGCAGTGCTTGGTGCGGAAACGAATTGGCGAAAAACCGCGCCCACGGCGAACCGGGCCCCATCATCATGTAACCGGCGGCAAACGAGAAAAATCCTAAAATGCCGACCGGCACGGCCATGATCCAGGCCGGCGCATGCGTATGCGTTTCGCCATGCGGCTCATGCCTCTCGTGCGCAATCGCCGCGGTGGATCCCGCGAGACCGGTGGTGATGCCCAGTTGATCGGGCGGCAGTGTGCCGCGGTATGTTCCGAAAAATGTGAGAAAAAAGAGCCGGAACATGTAGTATGCCGTTATGCCGGCCGTGATCAACCCGACCGCCCACATCCACGTGTACCCGTGCTCGAGCGCGCCGTAGATCACTTGGTCTTTACTGAAGTATCCGGAAAAGCCCGGCACACCGCTGATGGCCAGAACCGCGGCAAGCATTGACCAGAAGGCCACCGGTACGCGATTGCGCATGCCGCCCATCAACCGGATGTCCTGTTCGTCGGAGAGTTCGTGGATCACGATACCGGCGCCCAGGAACAGACACGCTTTGAAAAATGCGTGGGTGAAAAAATGGGCGACGCCCGCCGAATACGCAGTCACGCCGACGCCCATGATCATGTATCCGATCTGCGACATCGTCGAGTAGGCCAAGATCCGTTTAATATCCCACTGCGCTACGCCAAGGCTCGCACCGGCCAGTGCCGTCAGGCAGCCGACGGTAGCCGCTAGTACTTGGGCGTCGTGCGAGGCGCTCCAAAGCGGCGCGCAGCGCGCAATCAGGTACACGCCGGCCGTGACCATGGTTGCGGCGTGAATCAAAGCGGAGACGGGCGTCGGGCCTTCCATAGCGTCGGGAAGCCACGTATGCAGCGGCAGCTGTGCCGACTTGGCCGCCGCCCCGATGAACAGAAAGACGCACGTCAAAAACAAGTACGGATCGAGCGCGTGCGGATGTGCGAAGACATCACCGAACCGAAGTGATCCCACGTGCGCGAAGATGATGAATATGGCGAACATGATTCCCACGTCGCCTACGACGTTGATGACGAACGCCTTGCGGGCCGCGGCAACCGCCGATGGTTTGAAGAACCAAAACCCAATCAAAAAGTACGAGGCAAGACCCACCAGGCCCCAGCCCACGAGCAAGCCCGTAAAGTTATCCGAAAGCACAAGCGTGAGCATCGAGAACACGAAGAAGTTCATGTACGCGAAGAATCGAGCAATGGCGTTGTCCGTCCACATATAACCGATGGAATAGATGTGGATCAGCAAGCCCACGCCGGTGATGATCAGCACCCAGATGAGCGAAAGCGGATCGAGCAGCAATCCGAAGTCGAATCCCGGCAGCCACGAAAATAAATGTTGCTGTACACCGAGCTGCGTTCCGTTTTGCTGGCTCGCCAAATTCCACGCGGATAACGTTGCCAGCAGTGAGGCCGCTATCGCCGCGCTGCCGAGCGCTCCGGCGTTTCGTTTGAGCTGCGGGCCGAATGACCAGCACAACACCGCCCCGAGGAGCGGTGTGAGCCAAATGATCAGGAGCACCGGATAATCGCCCACGTTTTTAGCCCTTCAGCAACGCGACCTCGTCGACGTCCACGTTCTGCGCGCTGCGGAACACGACGACGACGATTGCCAACCCGATTGCCGCTTCGGCGGCGGCAACCGTAATGACCAGGAACGCAAAGATATGTCCGGCGTTATTGAGCCACGCGCGCGCAAACGCCAGGAACAACAGGTTTGCCGCATTCCACATGAGCTCGATGCTCATCAGCATGATGAGCGGATTGCGCTTGAGCAATACTCCCGCGACGCCGATGAGAAAGATGACCAGCGAAAGACTGATGTAATTCGCCAGTGC
>DASRSF010000152.1:0-31321 GCA_035656615.1 Vulcanimicrobiaceae bacterium
ATGTACACCAAGATGATTCCGGTGATCATCAGCATCGCGCGCGCTAAGAGATCGGCGTGGGTCCCCAATTCGTAAAGCAGTGACGATGGTTTGGGGGTGAGCTCGACGGTTCTCCAGGCACCGCTTCGCTGCACCCGTACGCGCAGGGTCGAGCCGGGCGCGACGGTTTGTATTAAACCAAGGTTCGCCCTTCCTAAAATCGGCAAGTGCGTCCAGTCAATCGTGTCGCCCGCCCGAAGCCCGGCTTGCGCTGCGGCGCCCCCCGGAGCCACGTACATCAGGCGCGTCCCGTTGGGCGCAACGTTCCAACCATACACGTAGTCACGGGCACCCCATCGCTGGACTGCCAATACGCACAGGGCACAGGCCAACAGTGCGAAAAATGCAAGGACTACATACCGCATCCCGAAGTGAGGAGCACGCCGCGTTGCCTCATCCATGCTGCAGGCCTCCGATGTTCAAAAATTCGTCGTGAGCGACACGATTCCCGGACAGATCGACAATCCAACGCCGGCCCAGTACTTGGAGGTAATGAGCCGCGCGGTATTTCAGGCGGGTTTGCGCTGGGCCGGCATCGCCAAGAACTGGGAGTGTTACTGTGAGGCCTTTTCCCGATTTGAACCTGATGCCGTGGCGAAGTACACCGAAGGTGACATCGACCGCTTGATGCGCACGGATGGTATTCTGCATAGCGCCCGAAAGATTCGAGGCGTCATCGCAAACGCGCAGGCTCTCATAACCCTTGCGCACGAGCACGGAAACATACGAGCGTATTTGCGTTCCTTTCCGGATTACGCGTCGCTTAGCAAGGACATTCGCAAGCGTTTCGCGTTCATGGGTGAAATGAACGTCTGGTATTTTTTATTTCGTACGTGCGAACCTGTGCCACAATTCGAGCACTGGGTAACCACCATTCCAGGCGACCACCCGCGCATGAAAGAAATGGTTGAAAAGGCACGTTCGGCCGGCACATCGACGGAGTATTAGATGCATCTTCTTCTTGGCGCGCTCTTTTCGCTGGCGCAGGTTCTGGGGTATCCGTTTCCCGATGTCTTGGTAAGCGGTCCCGACGGCCATTCGATCGCATATGTTTTAAATGAAAAGGGCGTACGGAGTATTTGGTTTGCGCGCGCCCCGCTTTATGCGCCGCACATGTTATGGAATTCCGCGTCGGATGACGGACAGGAAATTACGGGGCTTTCGATATCAAAAGACGGCAAGTTCCTTGTGTACGCGCGCGGCGGAGCACACGATTCGAATTGGATTGCGCATCCATGGCCCGATCCGGACGACAGTCCCAGTGAGCCGATGCTGCAAGTGTTTTCACTACCGACCGCCGGCGGCGCACCGAAAGTGTTGGGTGAGGGCGACGCACCCGTGATCTCGCCGGATAACTCGACGGTGGCCTTCGTTCACGACCCGGATCTCGCGGTTTGGTCGGCGCCAATCGATGGGTCGAAAACCGCAAGCCGTATGTTTTTCGATCGCGGGCAGGACAGTGACTTGACATGGTCACCGCGCGGGGATGCCATTGCCTTTACCTCGGATCGCGGCGACCACAGTTTCATCGGAATCTACCGGAATCAGCGCACACCCATTGCCTATCTTGCCCCTTCGACCTCGCGCGATTTCTCGCCGCAATGGTCGCCGGATGGTACGCGCATCGCCTATGTCCGCATTCCGGGCAGCGGCGGGCCGCCGCAAGATTCGCTGCAGCGGTACCCGCTGCCTTGGGCAATCTGGGTGGCAGATGCTGCAAATGCGAGCGGCTATCAGGTTTGGCACAGCGCAAACGGCTTACGTGACTCTCTGCCGCGTATTCATGGCCCGCAACTGAACTGGATCGCCGGCGACCGTTTAGTCTTCATATCCGAACAAACGAATTGGCCGCACCTGTACGCCGTTTCCGCGCGCGGCGGAACCGCGCGCCTCTTAACGCCCGGTGCCTTTATGGTCGAGGACACGGCAATCTCGCCTGACCTTCAAACCATTTATTACACGGCCGACACCGGAAAGCTGCCGGGGGATGACGATCGCCGCCACATTTTTCGCGTGACGTCCGCGGGCGGTCCGCAAGAAGTCACGGAAGGCCAAACCAGTGAATGGTGGCCCGCTGCAACGGCCGACGGTGTCGCATACGTGCAAGCCGGCGCACGCGCGCCGATGACGATCGTAATCGGCAATCGCACGCTGGACGCGGACCAAATACCGGGTGATTTTCCAACGCAAGCATTGACGGTGCCCAAAGAAGTGACGTTTCGTGCGAAGGATGGCCTGCTGATTCACGGTCAGCTCTTCGAATCCGCGAGTGCGGGTGGTGTGCGGAACAAGCCTGCTGTGGTGTTCGTCCATGGCGGTCCGCCGCGTCAAATGCTGTTGACGTGGCATTACTTCGATTACTACAGCTACGGCTACGCCGAAAATCAATATTTGGCCAGCCGCGGCTTCGTCGTGCTTTCGATAAATTACCGGCTGGGCATCGGTTACGGACACGACTTCAACGATCCGCCCCACGCTGGGCCCGCCGGCGCGGCGGAGTATCAAGATGTGCTTGCCGGTGCGCGGTTTCTTCAAGGACGCCCTTCGGTAGATCGGCGTCGCATCGGTATCTGGGGCGGATCGTACGGCGGCTACTTAACGGCGATGGCGCTGGCAAAGAACTCAAACATCTTTAAGGCCGGGGTCGATTGGCACGGCGTTCATGATTGGTCGATGTTCCCGGAATGGTTCGGGGATACGTCAACGCAGCGATACCAAGATTTCGACCGGAAGCGTTTTTTGAAGACGGCATGGCTATCGTCGCCGGACGCATACATCGCCACATGGAAGTCGCCGGTGCTGCTCATACAGGGCGACGATGACCGAAACGTTCGCTTTCACCAGATGGTGGACTTGGTGCAGCGGCTTCGTTTGGCCGGTGTACCATACGAGGAGTACGTCATTCCCAACGACATCCACGGCTTTCTACGTTGGCAATCATGGTACGACGCGGATTCACGGACATCAACGTTTTTAATCGATCACTTGCATCCCTGATACTGCTGGGAGCACTGGGTAGCACTGCCGGCGCCCGCACGCTTGATGCGGGTGACATACCGGCGATCGTGACGCTGCAGCAGCCGGCAATATCGCCAGACGGCTCCCGCATCGCTATTGTCGTGATCCGGCCAGAGCAGCCCGAATTGTTGCTCGTAAACGTTCGAACGGCGCATCAAACGGTTATTGCGCGAGGCGGTGACGTGGCCGATCCGCGTTGGTCGCCCGACGGCAGTGCACTTGCATTTCTGCAACGCGACCGCCTTGGTGGGCACATGCAACTTTTCGTGACCGGCTTTTCGCGCGGCTCCATACAACGAACGCACGCTGCGGGCGACGTAAACGACATGGCGTGGAATCCTACGGGAGACGCCATCGCCTTCTCAGCATACACCCCACCATCATTCAATCCCGGGTATTTCGAGGCCGGCGCTAACGACTATACCGCGACCGCGGTTACGCCGCCCGTGCATCTGTCAATCGTTCCCGCCGCAGGCGGCCCGGAACGCAGGCTCACGTTTGGCACCTGGACGCTCGCGCCCACCGATAGCAGCGGCATCTTCTCACCGCAGTTCGCATGGTCACACGACGGCAAACACATCATTTTTACGCGCATACCAACCACCTTTAGCGGCCAAGACGAATACTCGACGCTATGGGAGGCCGACGTTCGCACCGGTAAACTCATTAAACTTACCAGGCATTCGGCTCTCGAGCTCAGCCCATCGTTTTCGCCTGACGGCTCCACGCTGCTGTACTCCTACGCTCGCGACGGGAATTATCTGGCGTTTAATTCGCTGCGTCTTCGTAACAACGGAAATGATCGCGACCTCACTGCGCATTTCGACCTCAATGCGGGCGGCGCTATTTGGATGCCCGGCGGGCGCGCGCTGCTGACGTGCGGAAATTTGCATACACGCACAGCGGCCTGGCTGCTATTTACGGCGGGCGGATACAAGCGCTTGAATTTGGGACCGCTGAACATCCTGTGTGATTCGTATATGAGCAGCACGTTCGATTCCGGAATCGCGGCCACGGTTTCGCGCAGCGGCGCAATTGCGTTTCTCGCTACCACCGCGCATCACGCGCGCGAGCTCTACTACATGGCCAGCGCCGCCGGCACGCCGCGCGCGCTTACGCATTTCAACGACGCGATTGCGCGGCTGCAGCTCGGCAATACTGCCCAGATTCATTGGACGGGACGCGGCGGCTATACGGAATACGGCGCGCTTACCTTTCCGCCCGGCATGATCGCGGGTAAAAAATACCCAATCCTGGTGAATATTCACGGCGGCCCGGGTGACTCGAGTCTGCAAAATTTCGCCTTTGAGTCCTGGCCGCGCGCCCAGCTTTTTGCTGCGCACGGATATATCGTTTACGAGCCAAACTACCGCGGCAGTGACGACGCCGGAAACGCCTTCGCGCTGGCAATTTACCGTGACACGGTGAGCGGCCCGGCGGACGACATTCTTCGCGGCCTAGCCGTTGTTGCCAAACTTCCACAAGCCGACGGCACACGCGTGGGCGTCTGCGGATGGTCGTATGGCGGATTACTTACAAGCTGGCTCATAACGCAGCACCACTTCTGGAAAGCCGCGGTCTCCGGCGCCGCCGTCAACGACGAAATCGAAGAGTATGCGCTTTCAACCAGTAATATCCAGGACCGTTACTACCTTGGGACATCGCCGTTCGCGCCTGGCGGTGCATCTGTTTATCGAACGCAATCGCCGATTACGTATGCAGCGCAAGTCACTACGCCGACCCTGCTTTGGGCAACCACGCTCGATCCGGTCGTGCCGATACCGCAAATGTATTCCTTTTACCATGCGCTCCAGGAGCACGGTACGCACGTGCGCTTCGTGGTCTTTCCCGCACCCACACATGGTCCAGTGGACGAAAAGCAGACGGTTCTGCTCACACGATTGTGGCTGCGGTGGCTTGACGCGTACCTGCGCCCGAGCTAGTTCGGCGTGCCGCCTTGACGGAATTGCGGCATCGTTATGTAGAGTCCGAGCGCGGGTGCGTAGTTCAGCGTCGGCGGGCGCTCACCGTCCCATCCGAGCGCGCTCAGATCTTGGCGGCTCGCCGAAGCGACATGCCCGCAATTCAGTACCGCCGGAATCGTACTCACGTCGGCCGGCTCCAAAGCGAACCAGGTTCCGGCCTTTGCCGTATGCGGCGTGATCTTCCACGCAGTCGTAGCAACGTTCGTATTGAAGTGCTGCGCGAGCTGCGTTAGTGCCGTCTGCGCAGCGGCGTGCATATCGCTCGTGCAGCGCGACGAAACGGTTGCAAGGGCGAACGGCGCGTTCGGCGCCCGAGCCGGTAATTTGTACAGGCGGAACGTTTCGGTGCCGGGTTGCGGCGGCCGGCGCACAAAGTATAGCCCGACCTCCGGCATGAAGCTCACCACAGGCCGGAAGAACATTCCGCCGCCCGGCGGGAGGAAGAGCTTTCTTTGTGCGGCGGTTTGCTGGTCGGTCACATGAAACGCCGCACAGCCGAACAATGAGCGCAGCTGCGTCGTGCCCGTCAGTGCGAGCGATAACGCGTACGTCTGCCCAAGCGGATGATATTGCACCGTCATGCCCGGCACTGATGCGGCCGGTACGGTCGACGGAAAGCCCGTGCTGCCTTTGAGTGCGTTGATTTGCGCAACGTATGCGCGCAGCGCAGCCAGAACCGGCGCGGCGGCCTTCTGCGCGTCCGCAGTGCAAAGCGCAGTGGCGTTCAACGCAAACGGATCGGCCGGCGGCGTGTCCGGCAGCGGCGAGACGAACTGGCGGAATCCACCCCCGCCGCCGCGGCCACCCTGCCGCTGGTCGCCGTCTAAGGACGCTAGTCCGGGACGTGCTTGCTGCACGACGCCGTTGCCGAGGCGAACCGTATACGTAGCGGAAAACTGACGCGGCGTGTTCGGCCTGGCGATCGTGGCGACGGTGCTTCCTCCAAGCGTCGTATACGGAACCGCCCATTGCGATCCGGAAAACACGCCGCCATACGTGTTGAAGACATTGCTGGCCGCAAACGTCAAATCGCCATGGATGAGATGCCAGTTCACGCCGGCGTCGACGGTCGTATATGCCGGAAGGTTTTGTGGATTATTCGCTGAGGTGTAGTTGGCATCCGCCAGCCATTCGAACGCGGATCGCGGTGCCTTGTAGTCAAGGGTAATTCCGCCGCGGTGAAGTGGAACGTTGGGCAGCTGCGAACCCGGAATCGTTATCGAATATGGATTGTTCAGGCGCACGTCGCCGGTAAGCGCTTTGGCGACCTGCACGTCGTAGTATGGTTGGACGATGAGCGAGCCAATCGTGTAATAGCTGGACAGCTGTGCGCCCTCGTAGACGCGCTGCACACCACCGACCGGAGTCGAGAAGTACACGTATTGGTCGGTGTTTTGCGGGGGGAAGGGCAGGCTTGCGCCGCAGGCGCCGGCGAAATTGTCATAGACCTGGCCAAAGTATCCCGGCGGGAAAATGGCGGATGACGCCAGCACCGTCCCGTTTACTTGCGTGGGCAATACGATATCGCGCTGCACTTGACGGTAGAGCGAAGCACTGAACAATCCCATCTTGGTGTGGTGTGTCGCGCTGAGCCGCGCCGACGTCGAAGAACTTGCGCCGGGTTGGTCTCCGGGCGCGTTGCCGTATGCCACCGAACCGTTGCAGTCGAAGCGCAGCGCAGCGGGATCGCTGAGCAAACCGAACCGGCCGGGATGCGGGGCCGCTCCGCCGATGTTGTACGAAAATGTCAACGTATCGTTGGTATTGGGATTCCACTGCGATCCGAAACCGATGAGGAGGGACGAGGGCGCGTTACTTGCCTGACTCAGACCAATGGAGTCGTTAAAGCGCAGTTTCGTGTTTGAACGAATGCTGTCGTTCACCGTCACGGAAGAGTACGACGTGCGCTGACCCGGGAAAACATAGGGCTGCGCTTGGGCGACCAGCGGCGTAAATGAGCTTTGACTGCTCGCCGTATATCCGGTTATGGAAATGGTATGACGGTCGCGTGCCGGCAGGATCGCATTGATCGATAAGCCGCCGGTACTGAGCGTTTGCGAGGTACCCGTAGGCTCCGCTTCGCCGTTGACGTAACGATCGAGCTCGTTGCGCGTCGAACCGCTGCGCATGCCGTAAACAGCAGCTTGCAGCTGTGTGTCCCCGATGAGCGCATTATCGGTCAGCGAATACAGCTTGAAGTCCGTATCGTAACTGTTGTTGGGTCCGTATCCGCACGGCAGCGGCCCCGTTATTTGTGCGCACACCAGCTCGGATCCGTTCACCGTGTGCATGAACATGCCGGTAAGCGTCTGGGATTGATTGACCTCGTAGCGCAGCTTTGCCATGGTGCCTATCTGCTGCCCGTCGCCGTCGTGCGTATAGTCGAGCCCGCTCGTGTCGAGAAACTGCATGCCGTCGAGCAAGCTGGGAGTAAGCCGGTACGTGTGCATGACCGCGATACCAAGCTTTCCGGCAGTCCCGCTCTCACCGAACGAGTAGCTGTTCTTCCCGTTGCTACCGGCCGAAAGCGAGAATTCGCTTTGCCAAGAAAGCGTTGGTTCCAGCGTAGAAAAATTGACACCGCCGGCCAGGCCCCCGGCTTGCGGTCCGAACGAGACCGTGGAGCGCGTAAAGAGATCGGAACCGATCGCCCGTAAATCGCCGGCCGAACCCGGCGCATTCAGCGGGATCCCGTCCAGAGTAAGCGCCGTTTGGCTCGCGTCTTGGCCTTCGAGCGAGACGGTCTGCGTTGCGTCCGAATCGTTGCTGGACGTGGAAACGGTTACGCCGGAAAGCTTTCCAAGCGCGTCCGCGAGCGTATCGGAAAGTCTGCGCTGGGCGCTATTTTGATCGATTGAGTTCGTCGTGACCGTAGCGGTCGATTTGGCGACGACCGATGCGATCGTTCGAAGGTTGCTGCCTGTGCTCACGGCAAGCGCGACCGTTACCGTCACGACGCGACCGTTCGTGACCTCAAAGTCTTGCGAGGTGACTGCTGAAAAGCCGCGCGCGAACACGCGCGCGTGGTAAATCCCGTCAGGAACTTCCGTGAAATGGACTTTTCCGTTATCGCCCGTGAATTCGCTCGTAATAACCGGGCCGTCCAGCAGCACGCGGGCCAGTGGAACGGGCGACTTCGTCGTAGCGTTTTGTACGACGATGTCGATCTCGCCGGTATCCGACTGTGCGAGCGCGGGCGAAGCTGCACCGAGCAGCGCAAGCATCGTGGCGAAAGCGAGCAGGCGACGAATCATTGAATTAGGTTGTACCATGTGAACATTTGGAAGCAACTGAGAAAGTATCTGGCCAAGCGTGCGCGGGATTATAGTTTAATGAGAACCGTCGTCCCTTGCCCGGGCGCACTCTCGATTGCAATGCTCCCGCCGGAGCGGTGCACGGCGCGCTTGGCAATGGCCAACCCTAATCCGGTACCCGGAATCTCTCCCCGCGAGTCACCGCGAAAGAATCGCTCGAACGCGTGCAGCCGCTCCCCCTCGGTCATTCCCGGGCCTTCATCCGCCACACTTAGAACCGTGCTTCCGTTCTCGCGGTACGCCCGCAAATGAATCGGCGCCCCCGGCGCGTACTTCATGGCGTTTTCAACCAGATTCCATAACGCCTCGTTGAGCTCGGTCCGATCGGCCAAGACGTTTTGCACGCCGTCCACGCTGTAATCGACCGAGCGGTGGTCGTCCATTCGTTTTGCCGCGTCCACTTGATTGCGAAGCATTTCTGTAACATCGATCGGCTCGCGCTGCGGCGGCGTCTCAGCGTCCATTCGTGCAAGGCGCATCAGCCGGTCGATTAGACCGCGCATATGCTCCTTCTCCAGCGCCATCGTCCCCAGGATCTGGCGCGCGACGCGCGGCTCTTCGATAGCACCGCGGCGCAACACGTCGATGTACCCGGCGATCACCGTGAGCGGCGTTCGTAACTCGTGGCCGGCATCCGCAACGAATTGACGCATGCGTTCCTCGGTTGCACGGCGTTCGGCCATGGCTGCCGACACGCTCGCGGCGGCCTCGTTATACGCCTCGGTGAGCGTGGCGAGCTCGTCGCCGCCGACGGTAACAAACTTGCGCTGCGTGTAGTCGCCCTGCGCAAGCGACTCCAAAGACTCGGTGACTTGCGTGACCGGGGAAAGGGCCTGACGTGCGAACAGCCGCCCGATAAACCAGGAGGCGACGATTGCGATGATGGCTATCCCAAAAATTATCCACCAATACGTCGTCAGGTTCGTGAGGATGATCCAATCATTGGCATCAAACGTGACGTACCCGCCGACGATCGCCGCGATGCGCCACCAGTCGCGCGCACCGGTCGGCGGCATCACTAGCCGCTGCGGCACCGGCGCCACCGGAGGCGCGGCGTGAGAAGGCGGTATCGGTAACTGAACCGTTCCTCGTAAGACGCGGCCAAGAATATCCGGGCGCACGTTGGGATCGCCCGCCACAAAACGTCCGTGCGTGTCGTAGATCGCAACGCGCAGCCCGATTCCGCTTAGCGCGTGAACAATTCGCGGTGCGGCCTGCTGCAGCGTAAGCCCATCGCTTGCATACCGCGCCGACAGGAACCGCGCTTCCTCGTGCTTGGCAACCAGAATATCGCTCGTAAAGCCGGAAAGCTCGTAAATCAATGCGATCGACGAGGCGGCGATCACCAGCAAGACGGTAATGCCGAGCAGCAGTGCATACAGGGTTGCCAAGCGGGCCGAGAGTGAGCGGCGCATCACTGCCTCATTGTGAAAGACCGTACCCCACGCCGCGCACGGTACGAATGAACGAAAGGGTTTGGCCGGGCCGGTCTAGCTTGGCGCGCAGGTACGAGATGTACGTTTCTACGATATTGGGCCCGCCCTCGAAATCGTGTCCCCACACTAACTCGAGAAGATGATCTTTGCTAAAAACGCGCCGCGGCTCACGCATAAACACTTCGAGCAGATCAAACTCCCGCTGAGTTAGATCCAGACGTTCCTTTCCGACCCAAGCCTCACGCGTAGCCGGATTCAACGAAACGTCGTGCCAGCGAAGTACTTGTTCTTCGATGAGTTGGGGGCGGCGCAACTTGGCCTGTAAGCGTGCTATGAGTTCTTCAAAGACGAAAGGCTTGACCAGATAATCGTCAGCGCCCGCACCGAAGCTGCTTACCTTGTCTGCCGTTTCGCCCTTTGCGGTTAACATCAGAATTGGGGCCTGCGTAATCTCACGCAGGCGCGGCAGCAATGTGATGCCGTCAAGCTTGGGCATCATGACGTCCAGCACGATGACTTCGGGATTCCAAGAGCGCACGAGATCGAGTGCCGCGACGCCGTCAGCAGCGGTACGCACGACGTATCCTTCTCGGCTCAAGCCCAGTTCGAGCATCTCGCGAACGAACCGGTCGTCGTCCACGACCGCTATGCGTGCCGGCTGCATGTGCAACATCTACTGCAGATCGTCGGTTCAAACCCTGTGAGGGGGCTGTGCTACGCCGCCTTCCACCGGCGGTTACGCTGTCCGGCAACCACCGCGGCCGCTTCAATTGTTTCCAGGGGATGGGTCAGCAGCCGGATTCCCGCCGCCGCAAGATCCTCGCAGGTCTGCTGGTCGGGAAGCCAGTGCGCGAACAGGTGAACTTCGTCCGCTCCCACGCCTTTTGCAAGGGCGATCAGTACGTCCGCCAGGCTGCAAACACGCTGGGCCCGTAATCGATCGCTGACGTTTTGCCGGAACGCCGCGGGGGTGGTTCCCTGCGCGGCGATGAGCAGCCGGCAAAGCGACGAGGGCTGGACCGACTCAAAGTCGACGGCCAGCGCTTGGACGGGGGTGGGTAGCGGTCGCGCAATCGAGGCGTGCAGGTTTGCGGGGGTGATACTGCCGTTCTCACCGCGTTCCAGAATCGCGCCGGAACCAATGATGTACTCCATGCACAGACTGTAGGAGCCGCGTGTGCCAAGTGGGTGGCGTTATAAAGCGTTGCGGGCTTCGTCGTCGGCCGGGACGCCCAGAATTTCGAGCAGCGAGCGTACGATCTCCGGATCCCACTCCGTCCCTGCGCCCTGCTTCAAACCTTCAATAATATCTCGGGCGGCATCGGCTTCTCCGGGGTCCGGCGTGCGGCGCATCATTTCCGAGATTCCCTCCGCGACGGCGGCGATGCGAGCTTCCAACGGGATCTCATGCCCCATAAGGCGGTCGGGATGCCCAGTTCCGTCCCACCGCTCATGCTGCGCGCGCACGGCGGCAGCGTAACGCGTCAACTTCGGGTTGGCGTATACGGCCGTTTCCGGCACCCCGGCCTGGCGAATAGCGCGCAGTCCGGCACACGCTTCGGCAATTGGCGCAACCTCTGGGTTCAACCGCATTCGCGCGCATAATCGCCGCACCCAAAGTCCAACCGCAACAAGGTGAAGGCGGCAACTCGGATCTCGCTTTCGCGCAGCGGCAAGGAGCGCGTATCCCGCACCAGAGTCGGCAAAGCCGCCTGGAAACATGCCGGACTCGAACGTTGCCGCCGCCTCCCAAATGCGTACGACGGACGCTTGCAATACTAGGTCAACCCCGTCGTGGTCTTTTCCGAAGTTGTGCGCATCGCGGGTGGCCTCCTCGCCGAGCGCGTCAGCCACGCACATGCCGAGATTGATCGCTTGCGCGGCTCCAAAGTCTTGGGCCGCCCGCGTCGCCCACGCGGTGACCCCGCGCGGGCGTCCGTTGCGAATTGCAAGGAGCATGCAATTGATGAGGGCCGTGACGGAGGACTGCACGTCGTGCCTTGTAGCGCCCTCACCAAAGCGTCGAACCACGCCCCGCATGAGGCGTTTGGCGACCGGGTTCGTCACGTCATGAATCGTCTGCGGCAATTTTTATAGTCTCCCAAGCATCCCTGTTAAGTGCTAATAAAGCTGGAATGTAATTAAGCACAGATGCCATACGAGGCTCGAGGAATGCCCGACGGAGGACAATGCAGGCAGTAGTGAATGCATCAGAGGTTCCTTTCTCATTGGAAGGTGGTACCGCCTCAGCATACGGCCGGCATAGTCTGTGGTCTCTAGTTAAATTTAAGTAGGCCCTTTTTTCTGGCGACACTCAGCGCCTCGGTACGGCCGCTGCATCCCAGTTTTCTTATAGCGTTTTGAATGTGCGACTGAATCGTATAGACGCTTCGGTTGGTGTTGCAAGCGATTTCCTTCGGACTCAGGCCATCAGACAACCAATGCAGCACGTCGCTCTCGGCCTGCGTAAGCTGCACTTCTCGTGAAACATTTAAGCGGCTCTCGGTCGCAACTATGTGTTCCAGAGTGCGTGCAAGCCCACCGTAGTCGGACGCACGCATTTTGGCCAGCACTCCCGGGAGCTCGGACGCGAGGCTTGGGTTACGCAGGGCTCCGCACAACGTGTTGAGAAACTGCTGGGCCGAGGCAGCGCCGGGTGACGCGCAAGCTGGGTCGCGCGCGATGCGCGCGGCTCTGGAAGAACGTCCGGTTAGAGCAAGCGTAACACCGCAAAGCATGCGCGCAATAAACGCCGTGACCTCACCGTAAAAGTACGGGAACGGTCCGGCGTCCGCGACGATCAACGCTTCTTCCGCCAATTCCACTGCTTGGGCGTTGCGCCCGCATCCAACCGCGTATATACTGCACGTGGCAATATTCAAAAGGCGCTCGGCGCCGTGAAAGCTCCGGTCCTGCGCGCTGCTTGAAATGCGTAGCGCGTCCTCAAAGCGGCCGCTCCAAGCCGCAAGAGCCGCCCGAGCCGCATTCGCATAACTATCCCGGGCCCGGTCCGTATACGCTGCATTAGTAAATTGTCGACTAAAGCCCGCGAGCTTTTCAGCGTCACCCGATCGCATTGCTACGTGCATATGCAAAAGGAGTGCGGAATACAGCGCAAGCCTTGCGCCGCCCTTTTCGACGGCGCTAAGCGCCTGTTGTGCATACCAGGCGGTCCCCGGCAGATCGTCATTATAGAGCGTGAATGCCGTGGCCAAACCGCATGCCGCCATAGCACTTACACTAGAAGCGCCTTTTTTCGCAGCGATGTCCCGCGCTTCGGCAAACAGCCCGCACACCTGCTCGAACGGGACGCGCAACGCAATTGCTGCAGTACCCAGACGGTGCAGCAACAGCGCTGCGAACTCGTCCTGCTGAGCGGTTCGAACGTATTCAAAGGCCTTATTAAACGCCGCTTGCGCTTCCGCCACATCGCCACGCGCCGCGTAATTGCACGCAAGAAAACAGGCCGCGTTCGCACGCAAACCTTCATCCAGACTGGAATCTGTTGCCACGGGCTGGAGCAGCGATGTGATATCCTGTCCTTGGTTAAAGCGAACCGCCGCCAATCGGCAAGCAAACTGTGCGAACAGCTCCGGCGCGCCCGGAATTGCGACGGCATCACTGAGCAACGCTTGCGCTCGTTCTAAGCGTCCGTCATACGCTTCGCAGATTCCACGAAAGCCGCTCGCGAGCGGATCGTTGCCTCTGCGGTCCATCTCAAGCGCGTCCACCGCGCTTTGGATTACGTCCGCATGTCCAAGGTCGATTAGACGCACGCCATGCTCGCACAATACACGCAATATGTTTGCCTCGCACGGCACCGAGACGTACACTGAAAGGGCGTCCGGGATGTTTCCAAACTTCTCCAAGGCTTGCGCGGCCCGAAGCCGCGTCGCGCGCATGCATGCTTCCCCTTCGAGCTCCAGTTGCCGGCGCAAGAACGCTTGAAAGAGGCCGTGGCACCGATAGACTTGCTCACCTTCGAAATACATGAAGCCAGCCCGGTCCCGCAACCGCTCCAAAAGCGCGTGCGCACGTTCGTACCCGGCGCTCAACAGAACACCAATTTCAATTTTCGGCAGAGACGCCGTAAGGTGCAAGAATTCGCGTTCCTGCGCATTGAGTGCACCGTAGACTTGCTCCGCCAAATAACGGTACAGCATTTCGCGTGACGCAACGCCCTTCGCGCCAATGTCATCGAGCCGTGATCCCGTGCGCAGCGCCATTGTGAGTGCCGTGGGCCAACCCTCGGTGCGGTCGAAAATTTCGCGCAATTCTGCATCACCAAGGTGCACGCGCGCTGCTCTTGCGACAGCCCGAGCTTCCTCAATGGTGAAACGCAAGTCGTTCTCGTCTAGTGGGGACTCCATGTACCCATACGCGATCCATGAAGCCACGGGCAGATTAAACGTGCTGCGTGAGCCCAAGAACCACTTCACGTCGTCTTTCGTTCGCTCGATCAGCGAGGTTAGGAAGACCGTGATGTTGGGGTCCGATGCCGCGTAATGCAACTCATCAATGACAAGTACGCCGCTGAACGAACGTAGGTGCCCGTGTAACCAGGCGGCTAATTCAGCAGCTGGACTTGACGCGGATAAGGTGTCCTCATACTCCAACGAAAGCGTTTTGCGCGCCGCGGGCACATAGGCCGAGAACGCGTCGGTCAAGCCGCGAACGAATCCGAGCAGCGTGTCGTCGTCCGCTCGCATTTCGTATCGTATGTGAGGCAACCGAAGCTCATCCAAATACGCTCGGAGTGCAAGCGTTTTGCCGTAGCCGGCCGGGGCAACGAAGAACACGAGCTGATGCCGGGCGGCGAAAGCAATGCGCTCCATAACGCGGGGCCTAGCGATGGGGCGAAAGGGGCCGCTTTCCACGCGACCGTCAATACCGATAGGGCGAATCATGATGGCATGGGCCTTTTGGCCCATCACCGAGCCCTCCTTCGCCTACTCAGAGTAAAGAAGGAATGCCGATCTCGCCCTGCCGCACCGCCTCCGCGAAGCTGCGCAAGAACTTCATATGGCGCCGGTGATCGCGTTTGCGCAAACCGAACGCGCGCTGTTCGTTTATCGCGCGCTCAACGTCCCAACCCTGAGCCAGGCGCACGAGGGCGCAGAACGTGGACGTGCGCCCCTTTCCGCGTTTCCCGTGCACGTACAGGATCCGCTTTGAGCGCAGGTCGTCGCACAAACGCAGGAACTTCACGGCTTGCGCAATCGAGGGAGGACGGTTCTTGCGAACGGCGATGTGAACGACAAGCAAATGCGGCGCCCTGCGTTCAATGCTGCGCGCGCCCTCGCGCCGGCGCAGATTCACCAAGGTGTCGACGCCGAGCGCGCGCAGGACGGGATAGTGCTTCTTACGCGGCGCCGCGCCACGTGCCAGCCACGGCGTTACCCAGCCGAATCGTCGTGGCTTGCCGGCCACTTGCGCTTCCATCCAATCAAGCTGGTCACGAAGTTCGCGATGAAGCGGCCTTCCCACTGCAAATGCTGCGCAAGCCATACGTGTTGCTTTGGGCACGTCAATTCGCCCAGTTCCACGACCAGTGCGCCGGCACTGGCGTTCACCTGACGAAAACCATAGTAATCGCGCAGGCCGTCCGTAAAGTTGTCCGGTTGAAACCGGAATGGAAAATACCGGCTGTACTGCTCCCGCCACATTCGTGCGGCAGTTTGAGATTGCGGCGTATGATAACCGATAGAAGCACCGCTGCTGCACGGCGGCGAGCTTCCGTCGAAATGGACGAACAGCGCCACGCTCACCTCGAAGGTGCCCGCAAAGTCGGCGGGCTCGCGGGCAACGCGGAATCCGCGCGCACGCAGAATTCGCGCGGCTTGGTCAACGACGACCGGCGTCCACGCGATCTCGCCCGGCGCGCCCAGATTGCAACGGTGCTGCGGAAAGTGCGCGCAGCTCCCGGGGCGGCCTTCGTGACCGGCCGACAGTAAAACGTCATACCGGAGCGCCGCGGCTAGCAGAAGGGCGAGCACTGCGCGCTAATGCAGACCTACCAAATGTTTGAGTTCGAGAGAGGGCTCGAGCTGCAATTCCTCCAGAAGAACTTCGCGATAACGCCGGTATTGACGCAACGCCGAGCCGCGGTCGCCGAGCGCAAGATGGGCGCTAATGGCGATATGGCGGGCGGCTTCGTCACACGGGTCGCACTGGATCATCGCTTCGGAAAGTTCGAGCGCGCGCTGCCAATCGGCCTGCGCCAGCGCATCCTTTGCCAAACGGCCGCCGATTTCCAAGCGCGCTTCGTTCAAAAGACGATCAGTTCCGATAAACCATTCCCACTGCAGCATGCGCTCGGGACGCCGTGCGCGCAGCTTTTCAAAGGCTTCGCTCAACATTTTCGTCTCCGAGGGAGAGAGCATCGGTCTATTGCGCACCGCTGTGACCAGCCGTTGTATTTCCCACAGGTCAACGCAGGCTTGCATGCCCAGCGCATACCCGTCTTCGACGCGGACGATGATCTCGTCACTGCCCAGATGGCCTCGCAAACGGTGAAGGCAGACGCTCAACGCATTGCGCGCAGCGTAGGGGTCCAGGTCCGGCCACAACATTTCAGCCATACGGTTGCGAGGTACGGACTCGCGCCGTATCGATAATGCGACCAGAAGCGCGAATTCGCGGTCCGACAGTGAGATTTCAACACCGCGCACAAAAACGCGTCCGGCGGCAAGCGCGACCTGGAGCACCGGCGTGTGGCGCGCATGTTTGCTTTCCAGGCGTCGCGCGAACTCGCGCAGCATTCCGCTTGCCGGTTCGTGATTGGCAATGGCGTAAACCTCGCTCACCAAACCCGGCGACTCGCACCGCTCCGCTTGCTGCATAGCGGCTCGCATATGGTCTTCGAATCCGGCCCGTTCGCAGAACGCCAGTGTGAGATATGCTAAGCACTCGATAAACGGGGCTGCAAATTGTTGCGCCACGGTCACGGCGGCACGCGCATGGCGCACGGCAACCGCCGGTTCGGTGGCATTGACCGCTTCGATGATTCTTCCGCATGCAACCCATTTGAGCAGGTCGCAATCACGCGCTTCTTCGGTGCGACCCTTGAATACCGCAGCGACGTAGGCCAGACCCAGCACGCCGCTGGCATGAACGGTTTCATCGAGTTCGAACGCGTATCGCGAAAGCAAAAGTTCCTCGCCGCAGAGCCAAGCGCCGAAAGACGCTTCGGCGAGCACGAGCGCAACCACATTTTGCAGACCCGAGGCCCGCGCGCGTTCCAGTGCCCGCTCCACAAATTGGCGCGCCAACGTATGTTCGCCGCGAACCCGCGCGATATCGGCGCCAAGCGTCAAAAACGTGCCGGACGCCATAACGTCCATTGGCGTCACCAGTGGTAATGCCGTGGTGAGATCGCGCTCCGCCCGCGTCAAATGCCCCGTTCGCGCAAGCATCAGTCCGCGCAAGTACGAGATGTATCCCTGGAATGCCGTTTGCGCTTCATCTTCTCCCAAATGCGCAACGGTGAACTGCTCGAGAATACCCGTGGCTTCTTCCACGAGACCGATGTAGCTCATCAGCAGCACGCGAAAAACCAAGATATAGTAGCGTTCGATCGGCGGGCATTGCGGCGAGAGCGTACGCCAAAGCGATTCCGCCTCGTCGAGTAATTGCTCCGTCTCCACGCAGAACATGCGCAGCAGGGTGGTAACGGCCCAAAGGCGCGGATAGCGCTGAACCAGCGAGCGATCGAGCGAGGCCAGAATTCGAGCATACGGCATCGATGGCGTGTGGTCGCGGATAACTTCGTGCTGCCCCAGAGCATGCGCCGCCGCCGCACCGTCCTCGCGCAGCAGATGCAACTCCGCCGCGCGCTGAAAACGTCCTGCGCGTTCGTGCGCCGACGCCGTGCGATGCAGTGTGTCGTTGCGTTCTTCGCCCCGCCGTTCAAGCAACAACGAGGCCAGCAGCGGATGAACCAGAAATTCGCCTTCCGCCGTGCGCGTAAGGAACGGAGATTCCTTGGCAAACGCCGTGAGCTCGCGTATGGCGCCCTCAGCGATTTGAGCGCTGCGCATGTCAAGCACCGTCGCATGCGGCATGCACGCGCAGGCAAACAGTGCGCGCACCAACTCCTGATCCAGCTCGGCCAGAACTTGGTCCGCCAGATAATCGTGCAGCTCCTCGAACGCGACGTCACCCATGCGCTCAAGCAATTCCTCGATGCGCCCCTCGTTCGCGAAGCGCTTGAGCAGAAAGACAGCGATTGGCCAACCTTGAGAAGCCTGCACGATGCGTGAGAAGAACGGACTCTCGCCGTGCTCGCGGCCGAATAGCGTGAGCAGCTCGGCTTTGTCCAACGCCAAATCTTCCGCTCGAAGGGTCAGGATTTCGTGCGGTGCAGCGAATCGCGTGAGGTGAATGCGAAGATTTTCGCGCGAACACACCACCAGGGTACGCCGGGACGGGCACTGCGAAAGCAGCTGCGCAAAAAATTCTCTGGCCGAGGCGTTCCGGGCGATGTGCTCGGCGTTTTCGAACACAAAAATTGAACCGTCGGCAGGTACGCGCCAGGCTTCAAGTGCGACGTTCAAACGCTCGGTGACCGAGGTGCGATCGTCACCCAGCATGAGTTCGCGCTGCGTTAGGGTTTGCATCAAGTCCGGGCGTTCGGCTGCGAGCGCAGGCAGCAGGCGGCGGGCAAGGTCCAATTCGTCAGCGACGCCGGCCGCATCGCAAATTGCAGCCTGCGCACCGGAAATGAGCTGCCGGGTAAAGGTGGACTTGCCGAAGCCCGCCGGTGCAATGAGCGCGATGATGCGGGGCTGCACCCGGCCGACCCGCTCCAGTAGACTCTCTCGGCGTATCTCCGAGGGCACGGCCAGGGTTCGCGTCACGTGTGGCTATACGACGCACCGGTAGCACGGGACCCAGCTAAGGGCTGTAAGCCTTTTGTAAGCACCCCTTAATGGGCCGTAAGAACCACGAAAACCCGGCGCGCTAGTCTAGTCTATTAATGAAGGGGAGCCCCCAAGCATGGCTGCGTCCGTCCACAACATCCAGCAAACCAGCGTCATGGTCGTCGGAAAAGACCCGGCGGTGCTGAGCGCCCTGGCCAAATTGCTCTCGCTGGACGAGGAGATCTCCGTCGTGGGCGCCGTTCCTTCTATTACGACCGATGCGGTCTGTCAGGCGGATCCGGACGTCATTGTGCTGGATGGACCGCACTCGAGCGCGGAGGCCGCGAAGGCCCGGGCGTACTTGGCGCAGGTCGCACCGCGCAGCAAGCTGTTTCCGCTGGCCATGCTGGGAGAGATGACGCTCAGCCAGCTGCTCGATGCGATAAAGGCCGTATCGGCCCCGGCCGCGCAAGCCCAGACCCTCGAGCCGAACGCCGGCGCGTCAGCTCGCGATGCGTTGTCGTCGTTATCCGAGCGCGAACTGCAAGTCGTACGGCTCGTGGCCGAGGGCCTCTCGAACAAAGAGATCAGTTCTCGGCTATCATTAAGCGATAAGACGGTCAAAAATCACATTTCGCATATTTTGGCAAAAACGAGTCTTAGCGCCCGCACCCAAGTTGCGGTATACGCTATTCGAGCCGGACTCGTGTAGCTGGCAGGGCCGTGCAGCATAATCATCTCTTTCTAGGGAACATACAGACTTCGGCGTAAATGCCGACATACTAAAGAGACGAGAGAGGATTATTCGTTACATGCGAGATGCCCGCCCGAATTGGCCAAACGGAATTGGACTGCTTCTCATCCATGTGGGGGCAGTTTTGGTTTTGCTTCCCCAGTTTTTTTCATGGTGGGCCGTTCTGTCTGCCGCGATTATCGCGTACGCGACCGGAGCGCTCGGCGTAACGCTTTGCTATCACCGCACGCTTTCACATCGCAGCGTGCGGCTGCGCAAGCCGGTCGAATATGCGACCTCATTGCTCGGTACGTTGGCGTTTCAGGGTGATCCCATTTCGTGGGTCGCGACCCATCGGGTCCATCATGCGCACGCGGATGACTCGGGGGATCCGCACAGCACCGTGCGCGGATTCAGTTGGGCGCACATCGAGTGGCTCTTCAAGCCGAATCCCAACATCCCGACGACGGTGGAACAGTATCGCAAATTCTGTCCGGATCTTTGGGATGATCCGTTCTACCGCGCGCTGCATCGTCTGGGCGTCCCGATCCAAGTCGCGTTTGCCGCACTTCTTTTCGCCATTGGCGGTTGGCCGTTCGTGGTGTGGGGAATCTTTGGCCGCCTGGTGTTTGCTTATCACTCGACTTGGCTTGTGAACAGTGCGACGCATATGTTTGGCTACCGCACCTACCGGACGACGGACCGTTCGACCAACTCCTGGTGGGTCGCGCTCCTCTCCTTCGGCGAAGGCTGGCACAACAATCACCACGCGTTCCCCTATTCGGCCCGCCACGGAATGGCGTGGTACGAAATCGACATCACATGGTGGACGATTCGTCTGCTTCGCGTGCTCCGTCTGGCGGATAAGATTCGGGTGCCCAGTGCGGCGATTCGCGAGCGCCTGCGCATCCAATCACTGAATCTTTCGCGGTGAACCCAGCGCTCTCGCACTGACGATGAACGTTTTCGTCAGCGGGGGCTCGCGGGGTATCGGAGCAGCGCTTGTGCGCGAACTTCACGCGCAAGGTCACCGCACGGTCTTCACGTACGAGCGTGACAAAGCCGCGGCGGATCGGTTGTGCGCGCAACTTCAAGAACGCGTCTGGGCGCTTCGTTGCGATCTCTCCGACTACGACGCGCTTCCCGCCGTCGTGGAGTCGGCGAAGAACCGTTTAGGAACGATTGACACGCTGGTCAATAATGCCGGCATTTTTGCGGACAATCCGTTTTTCGCAAACACGTACGAACGATGGCGCGCCGGCTGGGAGCGCACGTTTTCGGTGAATCTGTTCGGAACGGCGCACTTGACGTACTTGCTGCTGCAGCATATGCGGCAGGCCGGCGGAGGACGTATCATCAACGTCGCTTCGCGCGCGGCTCACCGCGGCGAACTGCAGTACGCGGACTACGGCGCAAGCAAAGCCGGCCTGGTGAATTTCACAAAATCCATAGCGCGTTCATGCGGGCAGTACAACATCATCTCGATTGCAATCGCGCCGGGATTCGTTGAAACGGATATGGCGGCCGAAGAGCTCGAAGTCCGGGGGGACGAGATCGAATCGGAAATCCCGCTCGGACGGGTTGGTTCGGCAAGCGAAGTCGCCGCAGTGATTGCCTTTTTCGCCTGCGGTCGAGGCGATTATGCCACGGGAAGCACGATCGATCTGAACGGCGCCAGCTACGTCCGATAGCAAGCTGGGCATAAGCTATGGGCAATGCACGCATCAGTGAGCAAACGGCTGACCGGACTGGGAATCGCCCTCCTCGTGCTTCTGATCGCGCTCATCGCCGCTCACACGGCCATTATCAGGTTCGTAGCCGAGCAAGCGCTCGGCCGCGCCACCGGATCCCGTGTAACCTTTGGTAACGTAGCGCTTCATTCGGGCGCGGTAACGATCACCGGAGCGCGCGTGAGCGTTCGCGGTGAACCGCTTGCGTATATTCCGCGCATTGACGTGCAGTACAACCTGCATGAATTGCTTCCCGGCAGTTCGCACCGCTATGGGTTGCATGCCGTAACCGTATATGACCCTCGCGTCACCGTCGTCCACAACCCGGACGGTTCGTATAACGTGCCCAACATGCCCAAAGGCGGCCCTTCGAACAATCGGGCAGCGCCGCTGAACATGCGCCTTCGCATCATCAACGGTTCAATGACCGTTACCGATAACACGCGCATCGACCCGTCCGCGCGCTTGCTCGTGATTCGGCCGATAAACTTTAATGCGGACGTGCATACGAACGGACGTACCCGCTATGTCGCCGGCATGAGCTACGTTGTAAGCGGTGCGGGATTTCCGATCCGGGGAGCCGGTGTCATCGATGCGCCGAGCGGATTTACACTGCACCATTGGACTGCGCGGCGCGTTCCGCTGCCCCAATTGATCAACTATGAGCTGAATAACGCGAACCTTCGTATGCGCGCGGGCGAACTGGACAACCTGGACGCCCGGTACTACGGCAATATTTCGGCAAGCGCGTACATGCGGGGCGGCCGCATCACGATGCAAGGCATCTCCGCGCCGATACGCGATGTCGCAGGCCCCATCGACATTACAAGTGCAGGTCTGACGACACCTCGAATCGTGGCAACCATTGCCGGCGCGCCGATATACATGAGCGGCGGCATCTACGATCTGAAAGCTCCGAAGTTCCGGCTGACTCTGCAAGCGGCAAACGACCTTTCGCGTGTCAAACAACTCGCTGCAGCCGCTGCACGGCTGCCGTTAGGCGGCAATGTACGGCTCGCGATGCTCGTGGAAGGGCCGGTCCGCACTCCGCTCGCGCTGATTCACCTGGGCTCGGCACAGATGAACTACGGAGCGATGCCGCTCCGCGATGCCGACGCACGCTTAATTTTCGACGGAACGACCGCAAACGTACTACGCGCTTCCTTGCGCTACGGGCCGTTTCGTTTAGCGGCTCGCGGCCGCATCGCATTGAAAAATCAGCCTAGCGCGATTGAAGCGCTCGCGAGTGTGCGCGGACCCAGCACGGCGATCCCGTACGCCGCCTCGATCTTGCCGCCCATGGACGTGCGCGGGATGCTTCTGGCGACGGGCAGCACGATGCATGCGTTCGACACGCAGGGAACCATTGAGGGCACGGGCGCGGCGGGAAATGTGGCGGGCGATTTCAGCTTGACCAGCGCGGGTGTCGGGACCGTGGATCTTGCGATGGCGCCGCATACGCTGCAAAGCCGAATCGCAATCGACCATGTGCATAACCGAGTTGCCGCCGTGGTGCACGCGAGCAATCTTGTCATACATCCCGCGGTCGTAAGCGCCTTGCCTGGACTTCAAAGTACATCACTGCCCGCGGTGAGCGGTGTGGTCAGCGGGAACCTGTTCGCGTCCAAGCAAGGCGCACTTCTGGGCCTTGCCGGCAACGTCGACGTACGCAACGCGGCTTTTTCGAAGATGTCGATTTCGCGTGCGAATGCCCGGTTTGCCGGACCACCGGGCGACATTGTGGTCAGCGCACTGAACGCGCAAGGACCGTTCGGGACGCTCGATGCATCCGGAAATATCAGCGGCACGAATCACGTCGCGCTGCAAGGACGCCTTCGCGGCTCGCTTTCGGGCATGGCGGCCGTTGCGGGGAACCTCCCGGCGCGCGGATATGTCGATGCACCGATCACCGTGGTGTATGCCGACGGCCGCAGCCTCGCGCAGGTTCACGACGCGCGGCTTTCGGGCGCATCGGTTCGCGGCGTTCCCATTGATTCGTTCAGCGCGACGGTTGCAAGCCGCGGCAAGAATGTGCGCGTTTACGCTGCCAAAGCAACGATCGCGCATACGGCCAGCGCACTGGCCAGCGGAACGGTCGGCACTGCGAACACGCACGTCGCCCTCTCTTTGAGCCATCTCGATCTCTCGCAGCTGCGCGGGATGCCGTTAGCCGTGCATTCCGGATATGCGGAAGCCGCCGTCCAAGCATCCGGAACGCCGCAATCACCCGATCTTTCCGGTGCGTTACTGCTCGACCGGGCGCGATATGGCGCATACCCGATTTCGGCAAGCACCGCGTTCGCATATTCCGGATCGACCGTGGCGCTGGACGGCGGCCTGGTCGGCCTAGGCCCGGCGCTCATAACGATGGATGGTCGAGTAAGCGGTGTACGCGTGGGCGCTCCTCCGGCGCTACAATATGATTTGACCGCAGCCATTCATGCCGCGGATGCGCATGCGCTTATCGCTCTGGCGCAGCCCAAACTGCAAAAGCAGCACATTGAAGGCAGCGTCGACGCCGCGGTTCATGTCGGCGGTGCGGGCCGGCTCCCTGCGATCAGCGGTACATTCGCGGTTCCGGAGGGATCGGTCAACGGGCTTGCATTTCGCGACCTTGCCGGCACGCTGCGCGGAAATCCGCAAGACATCGTCGTTCGCCAGGGCCGGGTTTCAGTAGGATCCACGGCAATCGCGTTTTCCGCCACAGCGGCCAAGAACGCAATGCGCGCCCAGATCTCCGCGCCGCGGGCGAACCTGGCTGATTTCAATGACTACTTTAATACCGGCGATACGCTGGCTGGGACCGGCAGCCTTTCTCTCGGCATCGCGAATGCCGGGTCCTCGATGTCGACGGCAGGCGATGTGGATTTGGCCGATGTGCGGTTCCGGCGATTCGATATCGGAAACACCGACGCGAACTGGAGCACGCGCGGCCGCACCGTCACCATGATTGCCGACGTCGGAGGAACCTCGGGGCGCGCGCACCTGCGCGGAAGCGCCGTGCTACCGGCCTCGGGCGGTCCAGGCGCGATTTTGACGCAATCCGACGTCAACCTTACCGGTACGTTGCGCTCACTGAACCTCTCGACATGGTTACCGATGCTCGGCATGACTGCACCGGTCACGGGTACGCTTGACGCGGATGCAAACGCACAAGGGCGTTATCCCGACATCTCGCTGGCTGCCAATGCCAACGTCGTTAACGGCACCGTCGGGCGCGTGGAACTGCAGCAGGCGCAAATTGCATTGAGCGCGCGTCGCGGCCGCGGGCAAATTCAACAAGCGATCGTGCGAATTCCGTATCTCACCGCAATGGGTTCGGGAACATTTGGTTTCCATAGCCGCGACCCGCTGCAGCTGGCCGTACGCGCAACAAGCCCGGATCTGGGACATTTGATGAGCACGGTTTCGGGAAAACCCTTCAACGGTACGGGAACGCTCGATACGACGATGCGCATCGCGGGAACGCGCGCGGATCCGCAGATTCGGGACGATTTTACGCTTGCGGCATTACGTTACGGCACGTTTACCGTTCCTCGAGTCTGGGGAACGCTGAGCGGCAATAGCCGTACGATCGCGTTAGAGCACGGCGAGGTCGACCTCAAACGCGGTCGCGTGCTGGCCGTTTCCGGCAACGCGCCGGTTCATTTTACCAAAAATGCGCCGGTCGTTCTTGACGTGGCATTGCAAAACGTTGACTTCAGCGACTTCCAGAGCGCGCTTCCGCACGGGTACACGCTTGCGGGGACGATGGCCGGAACGATGCACGTCCGGGGAACGGTCGATGCACCGCTTCTCACCGGCGCCATTGCTTTACATAACGGCTACTTCGTGGGACCCATCGACCAGAACCCCATTCAACGGATTAACGGTACGGTAGCGTTTGCCGGAAACCGTATCACCATTCCGGGATTGCAAGCGCAGGTCGGCGGCGGGACGATGGACATGAACGCCACCGCGATAATTCCGAACTTCCGCAGTTTACGCACCGCCACGTTTACCTCCAGAATCATCGCGCGCGAGGCGCAAATCAATAGTCCCAAGTACTTTCGTGGAAAGGTCAGTGCGGACATAACCGCGCTGCGCCGTCCGGGCGGCATACCCACAATTAGCGGAAACCTCGATATTCCAAGTGCCAGAATACCGCTGACCGCGTTTTGGAATCCGCACGCCTCCAACACTCCCGCAAAAGCTCCGTTTCCGCTCGCTTTCAATCTTGCAGTAAATGCCGGAAACGACGTGCGCGTGCAAAGCACGGGGGTTGACGTGGGCGCGCAAGGCCGGGTGGCCGTGGGCGGAACGCTCGCATCGCCGACGTTGAACGGCGCATTCACCTCTACCGGTGGAACCATTACGTTTTTGCGGCGGTTCACCATCCAACAAGCAACGGTTACCTTTTCGCCCGCCAACGGCATCATGCCGGCTGTGGACGCACAAGCCACGACGCAAGTCAGCAGTCCGCTTACGTACATTGCGCTCCACGTTACCGGCTTGGCGCCGAACAACCTGAATATTTCGTTTGACTCCGAACCGCCGTATAGCCGCGAGCAGATCCTCGCACTTCTTTCCGGCGTGGGAAATCTGAACGGAACCGGCGGAGCGACCTTGGCCTCAGGCGGCGGATCCAATTTTATATCGTCCTTGGCCTCCAGCCAGCTAAACTCGATGTTTACGCAGCAACTGCTGGAGCCGCTCTCGGCCGCGCTTGGAAATGCACTGGGCTTGCAAAATTTGCAGCTGACCGATGACTTCACAAGCGGCTTTGGCGTCAGCGCCGCAAAGGCGTTCGGTAAGCACATAACCGCGGTATACTCGGCCAACCTGGGCAGTCCGCAGCGGCGCAGCCTAACGATTGAGGCGCATCACGGCGACTCGACCTCGTTCTCCCTGGTCCTGTATAGCGTGGACTCGCCCTCACTGCTGGGCGCAAACACGCAGACGAATCTTTTCGGCTTCAATGACTTGGCAAACACCACCGTCCTCACGCCGCAAGTCGGAAGCAACGGGTATATGCTGATGTACGAGCACAAATTCCAATGAAAAGCTTGGCCGGAATTCTTGCTATCCTGCTCAGCGGATGCGCCGCAAATGCGCAAACGCCGAAGGCGTCCGTCGATGTGAACGCCCTGCTGCCGCGACATCCGCTCTACTCCACACTTGCGCAGTACGACCGGCAGATCGCCGTTCTGCAGGCCACGCTGCGAACGGAGTTTTCGAATGAAGGCGCGGCTATCGCAAATACGTCCGCAGCCGTGCGCCGCGATTTGGATCGCGAGCAAATCGCGGCCGCCCGCAATCGCGTGGACACCAGCCGGTTTCCACGCCGGATTGCGGTGAGCGCGGCCCCGTCTTCCTCTTCGGAGCGAAATATTCAGGCGGGTCTTGCGCAAACCTATGCCGTGCAGCGATCGCAGCTTCGCGCTGCGGCTTCGGGCGATCTCGCGGCGTACCGCTCCGCTCTTGCAAGCCAGCAGCAACACGCTTTTGCTGCGTTCGCCGCCGCAGTTGCGGCACGTACCGATCAGGCGTATACCGCGCGTGCGCAAGAACTGCGCGAGGAAGAGTCGGCGCTGCTTCTGGACCAGGCGCGGCGCGACGCGCCTACCCGTTTACAGATCCGCGCGAAGCTGCAAACGCTTGCGTTGGATGCGGCCACTCGCGCACGACTGGTGCAGCGGTTAACCACATTGCAGGCTGGCGAAGATGCCGCGCTGCGCGCCATGCGAACGGCCCACGCCCGCGCCTTGGCTTCGTATGCGGCGCAGCTGCGAGCTCGCGAGGATTCCGATATCGCACAAATGAGTTCGCAGCTTCAAAGCCGCGCGCAATCGAGCGTTGCGGCACGTGAACGCGTCTCGCAGGAGCAAATTGCCGGTGCAGGACCGTTAAGCATGCCGGCACCGGCAGCTTCGCATGCCGGATCGAGCGCCGAGATGCAAGCACAGTATGCCGCGCTGCTGCGTGACCAGCCGGGAAATCCCCAAGCAGTCGCGGCCGCACGTGAAGATCTGACCGGCCGTCTTGCAGCCTTGCAACGCTCGCACACCGCCGATACACAAAGCATTGAATCCCAAATCGGCTCGCTGCGCCACGATCGCGAGGCAGTACGCAAACGCATGGTCGAGCAAATTCTCAGTCAGGCTGAGCAATTGGCGCGCGCGCGGGGGTTGTCCGGCCTCACGAATCGGCGAGGAGCTCGCGCCGGGTCCGTAGATCTTACGGCGGCGGTCGCCGCACAGCTGCGCGCGCTCACGCCCTAGACCGTCCCGGCGGCCGGGCGTCCGGGCACTGCACCGTACGTGAAATCGTCCTGGCGCGGATTTACGCTCGTGGAAGTGGTGGTGGCTCTGGGCATCGCCGTGATGTTGAACCTGCTGTTACTGCGCGTTACCGTTCCCGCACTGCGCGTTCTCGCCTTGCAAACGGCGCGCGAGGGTTCACGCAGCGCGATGGACCTTCTGGTCGATCGCCTGCGCATTGATGTAGATTCCGCCTGGGCGATTTTCACACCGCCCGCCGACGCTTTGGGGCACAGCAACGACGACGGCCACGAAGTCGCCTTTTTTATGCGCGACGGGTCCGGGCGTGCGTATTTCTGGTCATACACCTACGATCGAGAATCGCAAACCGTCACGCGCTATCTGTATCGCTCCATCGGCGCGCCGCCCACGGCCGACGAGCGATACACCGGCCTCACGCAGTTCACTTCACACACGTATCCCGTCACCGCGTTGCAGGATCCGAAAACCGCCGTATACTCTCCCCTCTATGATGGGGCGCATCTCACCGCGGCCGCCGTAACGTTTTTCGGCGCAGCCCATGCCGAAGTCGCGGGCGGGAATGCGATCACTCTGGTGCAGATGCGCGCACCGGCACTCGCTCGCGATCTCGCGCTCGTTACGCGAACCGCCCCCACGGGATTTACGATCGTTCTCGAATACACTCCGGCACCTTAAGCTGAACTAGGGGCGCGCGCGGTTCGACGTGCCGGAAGCAACACATAGATCAGCACGCCAAAGGCCGCGGTTATTATGGCGCAAACGAGCAGCGCGGCATGCCAGCCCTGCACGAACGACTGCTCTACCAATTTGGTCAATACCGCCGAGGAAACGCCTGCGGGCGGGTGCTGTGCAACCGTGAATGCGCCGCCATGGTGAACGGCTTTGACAATGAGCCGGACCGCTCGCGCGGGTACGTTTATTGCCGCAAGACCGCTTGCGATTCCGCGCGCCATGCCGCCGGCGAGCAGCGTTCCCAAAATTGCAATACCGAACACACCGAATATCGACCGGCTGAGCGCTACCGCGCCGGACGCAAACCCCTGGTCGGCACCGGCGCACGCCGACATCGCCATCGATGCAGCAGGCGTGAACAAGAGTCCCCACCCCACGCCCGCAATGAATAATCCGGCTGCGACCTGCCATGAAGCCGCAGATGATCCCAGCATCGCGAGCCACACGATGCCGCCCAGCCCAATCACCCAACTCACGATCAGCAGCAAGCGCGCTCCGAGTGCCTTTTCAGCGGCCTCGCTATACTGGTTCACGATAAAAAACGCCAGATTGCTCGGCATGAGATAGAATCCGGCGGCAAACGGCGATTGATGCTGCACCTGCTGCAAAAAGCCCGTGCACAATAACATGACGCCGTACCAGCCGAAGTTGATCACGCCGATGACCAGCAGCGCCGCGAGGAACGGACGCGAGGAAAAATACCGCAAATGGATCATCGGCTTGGGTGCGCTCCGTTCCACCATAATGAATGCCGCAAGTCCGGCAATGAAAACCGCGCAGGCGATAAGAATTACCGGCGAGTTCCATCCCTGCGCATTGCCTTCGATGAGCGCAAAGCTGATCGCCAAAAACGAGAGGATGCTCAGGAACTGACCTATGCCGTCCAAGCGCATCGAAGGATCGCGCTCGCTTTCGGTGACGAACGGCAGGGTCGCCAGCATTGCCAAACCCATAACGACCGACAAGTAAAAGACGGCGGGCCATCCCCAAAAATGCACCAGCATGCCGCCCAACACCGGCCCGGCCACTGCGCCCGAACCTGCAACGGTCGAGAAACGCCGTATCGTGTCTTCGTTACTCACGCCGGCCGGCAGCATCTGTACTAAGATCGCTACGGGAAGTGAAAGCAGCGCCGCACCGCCCAGGCCTTGCAGCCCACGAAGCACGATAAGCACGGGTGCGCTGGGTGCAAGCGCACATGCCAGCGTTGCCAGAACGAACAGCCAGGTTGTTACCGTGAGGATGCGCTTACGTCCGTACAGATCTCCCAGCGTCCCGGCCGCAAGTGTGAAGCCGCCTTCCATGAGCGGATAGATGCTTAAGATCCACTCTTGATCCGCGATTCCGGCATGGAGCGATCGCTCGATGTACGGAAGGGCCAGGTAGATGACGCTGATGTTCACCACCGCCATAAAGCCGGCCAGGTACATACCGAAATTGGCGATGCGGGCGCGTGACGAGCTCATGTCATTTACTCCACTGCCAGGCGTTCCAGGTCTCTTGAACGGGATTCGGCGCGAAACCGGCGACGTTTGCGCGCAGCGCTTCCTGTTGCCGCTGCCACCAAAATACGAGAAGCGGCTTGTCGTGCGCGACCAAGTGCTCGATGCCGGCGTATGCTGTTTTCCGGTCGCGGCGCGCGTACCGCATTAAGGCGTCGTGTTGCAGACGCTCCATTGCGGGCGAGCAATACGTGGTCTCGTTGTAGCCGTGCGGAGGAACATTCGCGCATGCGAATTGCGAAGAATTGTCCGGATCCAGGCCGGCGTACCAGGGCCAAAGCGCCATGTCGAATTTGCCGCCGTTCAAGATTCCGCCCATTCCCGCCGGTGCATATAACAGGTCGCCCGGATAGGTCTTTACTTCAACGTTAATGCCGGCATCACGCAGCATCGCCTGAATCATCACCGCTTCGCGCCGATGCGTGACGTTTGCGGTGTCGGTAACCAGGGTTAGCGAGCTCGGCGTGCGCACGCCGGCGGCACGCAAAAGAGACCGGGCCGCGCGAAGATCCCGCGTTCCGGGCGGAATTGCGGGATCCGCGGCCCACATCCAATCGGGGAGATCCGCGCCGGCAATCTTTTCTTGCCCGTACGTCAGCGTACGAACCAGCTGCGCCTTGTCAATGGCGTATGCGATTGCCTCTCTGAATCGCCGATCGTTCATCGGCGCTCTTCGCATGTTGAAGATTAGGCCCTCATAACCGTTCATGTTCAACCACACCAGGCGCACGTCCGGAAGCGTACGCAACTGCGGATACGTGATGATCGAGGCCTGATACATGTAGTCGATTGCGCCGGTTCGCAGTAGATTCACGGCGGTATCTTCGTTTGGAACCGTCTGCACTTCGATACCGCGAAGCTTGGGCTTTCCTAAAAAGAACTGTTCGTTGGCGGCTAAGACGACGCGATCGCCGTGCATCCAGCGCACGAACCGGAACGGCCCGTCACTGACCCGCGGGGCACTGTTGAATGCTACGGTATTAAGGTTCGGATAGCGTTGCAGCACGTGCGCGGGAACGATGTCGTACGGTGCATCGCTTTCGGCGAAAAACGTATCGACGAACGAAGCGAGCGGCGAGCGCAGATGAACCACGACGGTGTGAGCATCCGGAATGTCGACACGGCTGACGTCGTCGTATCCATGATGCGAGACCACGTTGTTCTCCGGGTTCATCACGGCGGTCCAGGAAAACGCGACGTCTTCGCTCGTAACCGGAGCTCCGTCGGTCCAGCGCATTCCGCGCCGAAGATGATAAATCACCGTGAGGCCGTCGCGACTAATGCCGCGGTTTTCGAGCGAGGGCACCTGCGCGGCGAGAACGGGCGTTTCGCGCCCGCGGGAATCCGCGGAGATGAGTGGTTCGAACATCAACCGTTGGATCGAGCCGTCGATGGTGCTCGAGGCAAGTAGCGGATTCAGCGTCTTCGGATCCGCAGGCACCGCCATTCGAAGGATCCCGTCGCCTGCTGCACCGCCGCGGCTCGCCGGCCTGGTACATGCGCTAAAGGCGAATACAATCACGCACGCTACTGAAACCCAGCGCCGTTCCAACATGCCGGGCTCCTTCGCCGCCCGCCGCTGCGCGCGCTGCAGGGGCACCAAGCAAAATTAAAGAGGACCCTAATGGGGAGGAAGGGTCCTCTGCTTAACACTGCTCACTGAGAGCTATAATTACGCCTTCCTCTGTTA
>DASRSF010000153.1:0-5561 GCA_035656615.1 Vulcanimicrobiaceae bacterium
GTCCTGACGGCGCGCTTCCGGGAAGTACGTTGGTATTTGCGAGGTTATATGGTTGTCCGTTGACGTCCGCCGCAGTGATGGTTCCCACACCGGTCGGGTAACCGATGTTGTACGTGTAGCGCGGATTTATCCGCCAGCCGGATTGTGTGTGGTACGTCAGTCCGAGCGTTGCCTGGAACGGTGAGACAAAGCCCACGCGATACATATTTCCCAGCGCAACCGAAGCGGGCACGATACTCGGATAGAAGTCTTCCGATGAACTAAGCGGGATAACGCTGGAAAACTCGTTGATGTACGAGGCCGTGAGTTGTCCGCTCAATCCGTTTGCGACTTGACGCGTGAGGTTGAAATCTATGCCGGTGGCTTGTTCTTTACCGTTATTCGTGAGCAGCGATGGGCCGAACAGAATCTGACCGTTGACGACGATGGGTTGGCCCGTAGTAGAGAGCAGCGGTGAAGATTCCGCCGCAATCGTGTCGTATTGCTTGCGGTACCACGGTGAGATGCTGACGGCCACGCCGTTGAGAATTCCACTTGTAAACTGGTGGGATATCGTCAGCTGATAGTTATTCGATGTCGTGGGCCGCGCCGGCTGGTAAGCGACGCCGTCGAAGTTTTGGTTGGCCCAGTACAGCTGTTCTCCAAAGCTTCGGCATGGAACGGACAGCGACTGGCCGCCCACGACGGTGGCTAGGCCGCAGCTCGTTGTACCAGCGCCCAAGGGATCGTATGGAGCGAGCTTCCCGTATGCCGTTAGATACGCGCTCGGGTCGATCTGCCCGAAGTCGATGTCGGCTATCGGCACGAACTGTACGGCGCGGCTGTAGGTCAAGCGGATTGAAGTATCGCTGCCGAGCTTATAGGAGATGCCTAAACGAGGCTGCCAAACCTGCGGCCGGACTGAATCGTTCGAAACGTTAAACGTCGCCTTGGCGTTGCACGCCCAATTGTTCGCGGCGTCAAACGTGGTGGGCGGTGTCCAGCTCGTTGGAAGATACAGCGTCGTGCACGTTGACGGATCTATGCCCGGTGCCGGCAAGCGATACGTGGCCGCATCCATTCGAATCGCCGCTTGAACGTTTAGGCGGTCGTTGGGCGTCCATTTATCACTGATGTACGCCGAGTAGTCTTGGCGATTCACCGTCGCGATCTGATCGAACTGCGGTATCTGCAGCTGGCTCGCGCCGGGGTTTGCCGTGTATGCATATCCACATTGATTGGGGACACCGAAATTCGCCTGCATCGTGCAGCCCTCGGGATCGCTGGGGCTCACGAACGCATACGGCAGCATGTACTGGTCGAAAAAGCCGTTAATGGCGGCCAGGTAAGGGCTGTAGAGCCCGAACGAGTCCGACAGATACGAATCGACCGGGTGCAAATGGCTTACGTCTGCGCCCGCTTCGAACAGATGCTTGTCGCTGAGTTGTTTTTGGAATGCAGCGGTAAAGCCCGTGGTTTGACCGCCTTGTCCAAGGTTTATATCGCCGTAGAAACTGCCTTCGGTACTCGGCCCGTCGAAGTTGACGACCGAGTTGGTCCGATAGGCGGTGATATTGAGGAACGTCGAGGAATTCAACGCGTTCGTATATTCGAGCTTGAATGCCTGGTTCGGTTGCCAGTACGTGAAGGGAGCGCGATTGCTGGCCTGCGCAAGGGTTTCAACGCCCTGCGTTTGACCAGGATACAACTTTGAAATTCGAGTGATTTGTCCGGGAGTCAGTCCGAATATGCTGCTCCACGTGCCGGTATAAACCGGATCGCAGCTCGCAAAGCATAGTTGGTCCAGCAGGCCGCCCCCGCCTTGGTAAAAATTATGCTGAGCGATATCGACGAATGCTTGAAGCGACTGGCTGCCATTGTGACCAAAGCGGTACACAAGGTTGTCCAGCACCTCACGGTCAGCCTCATAACGGCTGTTGTAAAATTCGCCGATTTGAGCGTATGGGTATTGGTTGCGCCCGTATTGGTAGGTTGAGTTCGCGTTGGCCGTCGACAAATAATTAGACCAGCGCCCGTCCGGCGTGGCCCAGCTATCGTCGAAGTTTAATCCGTGATTGAATCCCGGACCGCCGACCGAAGCGCCGAGGGTCGCGTAGCCCGGATACGTTCCGCGCTTTGCAACCACGTTGAACGTACCGAATCCGCCGCCGGTTCCCTGATTGACGTCGCCGGCTCCCGGGGTGAGCTGAACCAAACTAATGCCGGCCGTCGGAATAGCTAAACTGTTGTTGAATTGATTCGAGTATGCGTCCGTATACGGAATGCCTTCAAACTCAAAACCTTCCTCATATTCCCGTCCGCCGTGAATGACGGGATATCCTGAGGAGTCCAGCATGGCGCCCGGTAACGAGGTCAACAGATTCGTCTCGCTGATGTTGAAGGCGCTGCCCTGCATCTGCTGGATCTGCGGCGCATTTACGGTTACCGTATCGGTTGTTTGGTTCGGCTGATATGCGCTTGAGGCGCTGTGCGCGCGCACGGTCGCGATCGTCTTGAGCGATTTGGTCAGCGATTCATTGACCGTGGCGACTTGGTCTGCGAAGACCGAGACGCCTGGGGCCGATACCGGTTCGTATCCCGTTAGTTGAAACGAGACCGTATACGTATCGGCGTAAACGCCCGTCATCGAATAGAAGCCACGCGAGTTTGTCGTTGCGTGGTAGGAACCCGAGCCTGAAGCTGCGGTAACCACGACATTGGCGAGTGGCGCGTGATTGGCACTGTCCGTGACCGTGCCGCTGAGGACGCCGACATTGCTTGCCAGCGCCATGCCGGCACTCGATGCCATGAAGATTGCTAAGAAGAGCAGGGTAAACGCGGCCCGCAACACGCGTTGCTGCCGTCGCAAAATACCCATAAGGTAGTCCCTCCACAGAACTATGGGTGGAAAATGCAACGCCGGCAGGGGCGCGGTAGCGCTCTTTCCGTGTTTCGGACGCCTCCACGCAGTCCGCCAACGGAGCAGAGATTAGTTACCCAAGAACTGTGAGCAACCTTTCTCGATCCGGATAACTCAGTTCATTCATGAATTGTGACATGGATTCCAACGCGCGCTGCGCCATCGCGCGGCGTCGCGCCTTCTTGTCTTTGACGGTGTCAGCCAGTGCGGGAAACGGCGCCCACGTTACGTTGGCCGGCTGAAAATCCGGCGACTGTGCGTTCTGCAAATGGGCGACGACCGCCCCAAAAGCACTCACACGCGGAAACGTGACGGGCGGCATTCCAAGCATTGCTCGGGCCGCATGCGTTCCCGCCATCGCACCGCAGGCGGCCGCTTCCACGTATCCTTCGGCTCCGGTTATTTGTCCGGCAAAATACAATTCACCGGCACCCCGCAGCCGCAAGCGCTCGTCGAGCATGCGCGGCGAGTCTATAAACGTATTCCGGTGCATCACGCCCAGGCGAAGCCACTCGGCTTCCGCCAGACCGGGAAGCTTTGCGAACGCTTCTTTCTGGGCGGGCCACGTGAGCCGAGTTTGAAAACCGACAAGGTTATAGGCAGTGCCTTCGGCGTTTTCTTTTCGAAGCTGAACGACCGCGTAAGGCGTTCGGCCGGTACGAGGATCGCGCAAACCGACGGGCTTTAATGGGCCGAAGCGAAGCACGTCCTCGCCACGATCCGCCATCTCTTCGATCGGCAAGCAACCCTCGAAGTACCGCGCATCAGCTGCTTCAAATTCCTTGGGCTGGTGGCGCGGCAGCGAACGCAGATCGTCAATGAGCCGGCGATACTGCACGTCGGTAAGCGGAATGTTGAGGTAGTCGTCGCCATCGCCTTTTTCGTACCGCGACTTGCGGTACATGGGCGCTTCGTCGATGGACTCCGCGGCAACGATGGGGGAAGCCGCGTCGAAATAATGCAGCCGGTTTCCGACAAGGCGGTCGATTGCTGCAGCGAGTTCATCACCGGGCAGCGGCCCGCATGCCACGATGACCGGCCGGTCGCGGGGAACCTCGAGCACTTCTTCGCGCCGCAAGGTAATGCGCGGATGTGCCGTGATTTTGCCCTGGACTGCTTGCGCGAATTTCGTCCGGTCGACGGCAAGCGCACCACCCGCCGGTACGGCGGCTTCGTACGCCGACGTGACGATAACCGAATTTAGCAGGCGCAGTTCTTCCTTTAAAAGCCCGACCGCGTTTTCGAGCGCAGCGCCCCGCAGTGAATTGCTGCAGACCAGCTCGGCGAGATCTGCGGTCTTGTGCGCCGGGCCGCTGCGGTGCGGACGCATCTCAAAGAGATCGACGTGGACGCCGCATTCCGCAGCCTGCCACGCGGCCTCGCATCCCGCTAGTCCGCCGCCGATGACCGTCAGCTTCACGGTGTAACGAGTTCGGCTTCGGGCTCCTGTCCGGGGGGAGCGATTGAACTGGTGTCGTGCTCTTTATCCGCGCTGCATTCGAGCACGGTCACGCCGCCACGGCGGTTTTTGGCGACGACGTACGCCCCGCAGACCGGACACGGTTGCGGCACGACGCGATCCCACGAGACGAAATCACATTTGGGATAATTTGCGCATCCATAAAAGATGCGGCCTTTTTTGGATTTGCGCTCAACGATCATGCCGCCGTCTTTGGGGCACTTTGCGCCGGTGTCTTTGAGAATCGGGCGAGTGGTCTTGCACTCGGGATATCCGGTACACGAAATGAATCGCCCGAATCGCCCGGTCTTGATGACCATCGGCTTTCCGCAATTCGGGCAGATTTCATCCGTAGGCTCATCCTTGATCTCAAGGCGCGGCAACCTCTTCTCCGCTTCCTCCAATTTGTGCACGAACGGACCGTAAAAGTGATCGAGAATCTGCACCCAATTCTCGTTTCCCTCGGCGACTTTGTCGAGATCGCCCTCCATTTGCGCGGTGAAGTTCAAATCGACGATATCGGGAAAGTGCTCGGCCAGCAAATCGTTTACCGAAATCCCGATATCGGTGGGCCGGAAACGTCGCTCCACTTGCGTGACGTATCCGCGAGCTTGAATCGTTTCCACGATCGTGCTGTAGGTCGAAGGCCGCCCGATGCGATGCTCTTCGAGCGCTTTTACCAGCGAGGCCTCGGTATAACGCGGCGGGGGTTCGGTGAAGTGCTGTTTGGGATCGAGCGAACGCAGATCGAGTTGTTCATGCTGCTGTAATCGCGGTAAACGGCGTTTCTCGTCGGTCGCGGCTGCGTCGTCACGGCCTTCCTCGTACACTTTGGTGAAACCGGGAAACTTCATGACGCTGCCCGTAGCACGGAACGTGTAGGCGTGCGCTTCGATGTCCACGGTCGTCTGATCCAAAACTGCCGGGGACATTTGCGAGGCGACGAAGCGGTTCCAGATCAGCGTATACAGACGCAGGTCGTCGCGTTTGAGCACGCCGGCCAGGTGTTCGGGCGTACGGTGAACGGAGGTCGGTCTGATCGCTTCGTGTGCGTCTTGGGCGCCCTCGCGAACTTTGTAGGCACGGCCGCCATGGTATCCTTCGCCGTACGTTTGCACGATGAAATCGCGGGCCTGGTCGCGCGCTTGCTCGGAAATTCGCGTCGAATCGGTACGCATATAGGTAATAAGACCCTGCGTACCC
>DASRSF010000154.1:0-5268 GCA_035656615.1 Vulcanimicrobiaceae bacterium
GCCGTTGAATTGCGAGCCGTAGCGGTACGTCTGATTCATACCGGCCGTTCCCACGTAGTACGAGAACAGGCGGTTGGGACTTGCCCCTCCGGCTTCCGCTTTTAAGAAATGATAAAAGGTTGGACCGCCTACCGCGACTTCCGCGCTTCCGCTTCCCGGGTACGTGCCCGATTTGATCACTTGATTGATGTAGCCGGCTAAACCCGGCGAATCCGAAGTGGCCGGCGTTCCACCGGTGTAGACCTGAACCTCTTGTTGTCCGAGCGCCGCGAGCGTCGTAATCGGCGCTCCATCGGATTCACGGATGACCGGAACGCCGTCGAATTCGTACGCGACTTGATCGTAGTCGCCGCCGCGAATATATACGCTCTGATACCACGCCTGCTGCCCGGACGGCATAGAAACGCCCGGAGCGCTTGCGATCGCGCTATAGGCCTGATTGAGCGCACCCGATCCGCCCAGTGCCGTGGCCGCGCGCTGCCCCGCCGCATTGACGGAGTAGACGTCGCTGGTCGTGCCCGAATGCACCAAGCTCGAAGCCGAACGTGACTGTACTTGCGCGATCGTTTTCAGCGTGGGATGCAGCGAAACAGATACGTTGGTCGATTGATCCGCGTACACGCTAATGCCGGACTGCGAAGCGGAATCGTACCCGTTTTTCTGAACGCTGATCGTGTACGTGTCCGGGCCTAGCGAGATGAAGCTGAAGTTCCCTCCGCCGTTGGTAACGGTCGTGGCCGTTTGCGTAGCGGCTACGGCGGTAACCGTCGCGTCGGCAACCGGTGCGTGCGTCACGGAATCGGTCACACGGCCGCGTACCGCGCCCGTCGTACCACCGAGCGATGCCTGCGGGATTGCGGAGACGAGCATCGCCGCCACGATCGATAAGCCAACGTAGGATTTCTTCAAGATCCCCACCTCTTTGGAAAACCGGCAGCCTAATGTTTAAGTTTAATCCTGAGCCGAAAGACCAACTACGTGCGCTGACACCAAATTTTGCGCATATTTATGTTTCGCCTGCACAATTCATGAGCGGCGATCGACCAGATCCAGCAACCGGCTCGCAAGTTGTAAGCGGAAACGCACATCCGGATCGTCCAGATCGATTGCCATCAGGCTCCGGGCGCGCTCCAGGCGGTATCGCAGCGTGTTGGGATGGATTCCGAGCGTGGCCGCAGTTTCTCCAAAGCGAAAGCCGCTGCGCGCCAAACTGAGCAATGCGCGGATAAGGTTGGCGCCGCCCTTGCGCGAGCGCAGCGGTGCGAACAGCTCGTTCAAAAATGACTCCCGTGCCGCGGCATCCCCCATAATCACGCGCGGCACCAACAAGTCTTCGTAGTAACAGACGCTGCCGCGGTGACGGTAGGCAATGAGCGATACGGCCTCGCGGTAGCTTTCGCGCGCCCCGGCCGCGCCTTCGTGAACGCGGCCAAAAACCACCGAAAGTTCCGGCTCGGCGAGCGCGTTGTACAGCGCTTCGCCGCTCTTGCCCTCGGGCAGCAGAAAAGGAACCTGATCGAGATTGACCGTTACAAGCTGTTCCGCAGCCATCGCGCGCAGCGATTCTCGCACGCGGGAAGCGACGCGGTCGCGCCGCAGAACCCCCTCGCGCCCCAGCGGCAGCTCTTCGGGCACGAGCACGATTCCGACACGGTACCTCGCCCTGGAATCGAAGCCGAGCAGTCGCGCGCGTTCCTCGGCCACCGGCTTCTCCCCGGGCTTGGATTCCAGAAGCGAAAGGAACGACGCGTAGCCGAGGCGCGCTTCAACTGAAGCGAGCTCGCGCTGATGCGCAATGTGAATCGCCGCCACCAGGGCCGCATGTTCGGCGGCGCGATGGTCGAGTTCCGAAAGCGGACGGTCACCCTCGATGATCCAGACCAGTCCGGCGAGATCGGAGCCGATGCGAATCGGACAAACCACGCGCGGCGAGGCACCGAGCTGCGGCATCGCCGGGACCCGAACGGGCTGTTCGCTGAGCCGAATCTCCGCCATCAAGCCGCCGTCCTCGAGCGCGCGCATCATGCCGGCGGGCGTTTGCGCATGCTCGAGGGTGTGCTCCCGGACGGAATCCTGCGCGCCGTTCACCGAGCAGTGCGCCAGCAGTTTTCCGGCGGGATCTTCGAACGTCACGGAGCGGCCGATGAGCGCGCACAAACTTTTGGCCAGATCCTCCAACCCCGCATCGCGCGACGCGGCGCGGGTCAAGGCACGATGAATCTGTTCCGAACGCGCAATGATTTCGTACGGCTCCGCCATGACGGTGCGGTGGAGCTCCTCCATGATGCGCGCAAACGGAGTCTCCCACGGAATTTCGAGCAGCGGCACCCCGACGCGGTTCGCCTGGCTGCGCGCTTGCTCGGAAAAATGATCCAAATACTTGGGGACCGCCAAGCCGATCGCGCTGACCCCCGCCGCGTCGAGCGCGGCTATCTGAGCACGCTGCTCGTCCAGCCCGGCCGGCCAGCTGTAGCCGCTGAGCAGCAGCATAAAACCGGGGCGAATCCACTTCACGGGGTCGGGCATGTCGACGACGTGGGACCAGCGGACATCCCGGTCCAGGCCGCTCTCCCCGGCAACCAGCCGGGCCCCTGCCATCGAAGGCAACGCCAACACTTCACGCAGCTTCATCGTTTTTGGCCGCCGGCACCAAAATATGGCAATAAATTGTGTTTGAGCCACCTAGTAGCCGTGGCAGGGAAGCGGTTACACTACAGAGGAGCCCATTCCTTGAAAGGACCTCCCGTGCAGGCAATCTCCACGGATTCTCCGGCTTTCCTCGATCGGCGCCAGCGCAGCGTGGCGCGGGGAGTCGGAACCGTACATCCTATCGTCGTCGAACGCGCTCACGGAGCGCGTGTTTGGGACGTTGACGGCCGCGAGTATTTCGACTTCGTCGGCGGCATCGGCGTCCAAAACGTGGGGCACACGCACCCGCACGTCGTCGAGGCGGTGCGCCGGCAAACCGAGCTGCTGATGCACACCTGCTTTCAAGTGGCGATGTACGAGCCGTACGTGGCACTCGCCGAACGGCTCAATGCGCTCGCTCCCGGGCCGACACAAAAGAAGACCTTGCTGCTGACAACCGGCTCGGAAGCCACCGAAAACGCCGTCAAAATTGCGCGCGAATATACGCGCCGGCCGGCGGTCGTCGCTTTTGCGTACGGCTATCACGGGCGTACGCTGCTCGCGCTTTCGATGACCGGCAAAAATGCTCCGTACAAGCAGCACTTCGGTCCATTCTGCAGCGAGATCTATCATGCGCCCTACCCGCATCCGCGCCACGGATGGAATACGGAGCGGGCGTTGGAGGCGCTCGGGGAGCTGTTCGCAACCCAGGTTGCTCCGGATCGCGTGGCCGCGATCATCATCGAGCCCGTGCTCGGCGAGGGCGGCTTCGTTGCGGCTGCGCCCGAGTTCTTACGGGAGTTACGCGCAATTGCGGATCGCTACGGCATCGTGCTGATTTGCGACGAAGTGCAATCCGGGTTCGGGCGCACCGGAAAAATGTTTGCCTGCGAGCACGCCGGCATCGAACCGGACCTCATCGCGGTGGCAAAATCGGTCGGCGGCGGTTTGCCGATTTCCGCGGTGATCGGAAAAGCGGAGATCATGGATGCGCCCGCTCCCGGCGGTTTGGGCGGCACGTATGCCGGAAACCCCGTCGCGTGCGCCGCAGCACTGGCGACGCTCGACATTATCGACGATGCATTTTTGCAGCGCGCGGAAGAGCTGGGCCGGCGCATCTTCTCCGCAGTGCAAAGAATCGCGCAAAACTGCGAGGCCATCGTTGACGTGCGCGGTTTGGGCGCAATGGTCGGCATGGAATTCTCGGATGCGCGCTTTGTCACCGAAATTGTGGCCGAAGCCCGCGATCGCGGTCTACTGTTATTGCCCGCCGGCAGCGGCGAGGTTATTCGTGTCCTGGTCCCGCTCACAATTACAGACCAGGAAGTTGATATCGCACTGAACCGTTTGGAACAAAGTTGCCAGGCCGTTCTTACCAAACGAGGTGAAACGTAAATTATTGAACCCACAACATCTTCGGACGTCTATGCCTATACGAGCCGCGTATTAGATTTAATCGCAACGCCGGAAATCACCGGCGCGCAGGCAGAGTGGATTACTCGGGAAACCGTCGATTCATTTCGCGAACACGTCAATCCCGGATTCCTAGAATACCGCAAGGCGACCTCACCGGACGGCGCCGGCGCGGTTGTAGAGTGGGCCGACGCCGGTCCCAACTCGTACCGCGACGTTAACGGACGAGAGTATATCGATTGTCTGGGCGGCTTCGGAATCTTTAACGTCGGCCATCGCAATCCGAAAGTCATCCAGGCCGTCATCAATCAAATGCAGCGCCAGCCGCTGCACAGTCAAGATTTACTGGATCCGTTGCGCGCGATGCTGGCAAAAACGCTTGCGATGCTCACTCCGCCGGGACTTGAATATGCCTTCTTTTGCAATAGCGGCACCGAAGCCGTCGAAGGCGCGTTAAAACTGGCGCGCATTCACAATCCGAAAAAACAAACGATCGTCGCGGCCACCAAAGGTTTTCACGGAAAGAGCTACGGATCGCTTTCGGCCAGCGCCAAAGCGGAGTTCCGGCGGCCGTTCGGGCCGATGCTGCCGAATATCGAGCATGTGCCTTTCAACAACCTGGAAGCGCTGCGCCGTATGTTCGCCACGTGCAAAGCGGTCGGCGAAGATGTCGGCGCGGTCATTCTGGAACCAATCCAAGGCGAAGGCGGCGTGAACATTCCTTCGGATAACTATCTACCCGGTGTTCGAGCGCTTTGCGATGAATTCGGCGCACTGCTTATTCTGGACGAAGTGCAAACGGGAATGGGACGAACCGGCACGATGTTCTGCTGTGACCACTGGGGCGTCGCGCCCGACATCATGTGCTTGGCGAAAGCGTTCGGCGGCGGCATTATCCCCGCTGGAGCGGTCGTGGGGACGAAGTCCGTGTTTTCGAGCATATTCGAAAACCCGTTCTTGCACACAACGACGTTCGGAGGCAACCCGCTCGCGTGCGCGGCGGCTATTGCGACCATCCATGTGCTGATCGAAGAACGCCTGCCGCAACGAGCGGCGGTCATGGGTGAACGTCTCCTTAACGGCCTGCGTGAAGCGGTTCGCGGCTTCGAAGACATCATCGTGGACGTACGCGGGAAGGGCCTGATGATCGCGCTGGAGTTTCTGGACGATCAGACCGGCTTCAAACTGGGCAAACTCTTGCTGGATCGCGGCATTCTGGTCTCCGGA
>DASRSF010000155.1:0-2310 GCA_035656615.1 Vulcanimicrobiaceae bacterium
TGCCGTAGGCTGAAATGAGAAGAGAATGATTAAGAGCGAAGAGATTCCCGGACGGTTTAAAGAAGCGTTACCCGCGTTTACGTTGCAAATAGATAAGGTTATTGAAGAGTTCGGGAGTTCCACGCCATATAATCTCGTCGACGTTCTTTTTGCGATGATCGTCCAAGGCCTACGAACGTTTCCGGATACCGCATATCTCGCTCAGGCGTTTTTCGACACGTGCGAGCTGATGATTTGGCAGGGTGACGAGCATGTATTCACCATAGTTGCAACTCAAGCTATTCATCCCGTTGCCCTTGAAACGGTTCACGACGTGAAGCTGGAGCGCTTCCTGGGACCGCGGAGCAAAAACGAGCTTCGGATGCACATGGAAGGCATGGACCGGGATGCTGGTTTCGACCGGGAGGGGAGTCCGTCGCGGTAGCGGCGTTCCCATAATCTTCGGCACCGGGGTCGGCTGGGGCGAAGGCGTAAAGACGACGCGCGGGGTGGCGTACGGAACGGCGGGATTAAAAGGAGTCGGCGTCGTCAGCGGAATCCTCCGCGTTTGCACGTATAGCGTGCGGCGTGCGGGATCATAGGAGGCACTGATGCCAAGAGTGCGTAGGACCGGACCGATCTCGACAAAGATCGACGGAAAGTCGCCGGGATGCGGTGCTTGCCGCAGGGGAACTTGCGCAAAGCGATCCCCCCATCGGACGATCAGAACCTTACCGCTTGACTCGATGCTGGCCGTCACGGTGGTTAAAAAGGGCTCGACGGGCGCGACGACGCGGCCGCTGCGCAGGAACGCCGGCTGGTACGAGCGCAGCGTCGTTCCATTGACCACGACACTTAACGCAATCGCGCTAACGGGGAACATCATGGGCTGATGCGCCTCATTTTAGCTTTCCGCGAAGCAGGCATGCGATTCTCACGGGACGGCTGTGCCTTCCTCTCACAGGCAATCGCTTTTAACGCGTTGTTTGCTATCTTCCCGCTTCTGGTCTTGGTCTTGACCGCAGCTTCGCTCGTGATTCCGAACGCTGAAGCGCAAATCGTGAACTTTTTTGACACCTTCGCACCCGCGCTGCACGATACGGTAACGCAGAACGTCCGCACATACGTATATGGACGTGGCCTATCCAGCATCATCGCGTTCTTCGTGGTCGTTTGGGCATCGAAGAATCTCTTCATGGGATTGGCATATGCATTGAACCGCGCGCTCGCGGTTCCGAAAAGCCGGCCGCTGTATCACGATCTTTTGCTTTCAATTATCATGCTGCCGATTACCGGAATCGTCATGCTCGTTGCGATAGGCATGCCGGTTGTCGTCTCATTGTTCTTCGCCAAGGCCCATCTGCAAGATCCGCGTGGCCTCTCCGTATTGCTTGCGTATGTTGTTTCCATGGCGCTCGTGTTTGTCGTCGTCGTCTTTCTGTACACCTTTTTGCCGAATCGTTCGGTGAGCTGGCATTTTTCCGTGCCGGGCGCGTTATTCGTCGCGTTGATGTGGCCGCTCGTGCAGTACGTCTTCGCGTTCTATACCGTGCACGTCGATTTCACACGAATCTATGGCGCTCTTTCGGCTCCGTTGGTTCTCTTGCTGTGGTTTTACATCATCGGTGTGATCTTTTTCTTCGGTGCAGAATTGAGTGCGGGTTGGGCGCATCATAAGGGCACGGTAGAAGTTGCACCGCTGGTCGATCCGGTGGAGCCTTCAACTCAGGCCGCCGCTGAAAGGGAAGCGGCGCGCAGTTCGTGACGCTCGTGTTCGTGCACGGCGCCGGATTTACCGGACGCTGTTTTGCGGCGCAGATTCAAGATTTCCCGGACGCGCACTCGCCCGATCTACCCGGCCGCGATGGGCATGCGGTCAGCGCCTCCATCGAGGACTTTGCAACTTGGCTTGAGGCGTATGTTCGCAAGCACGGGCTTGAAGACGTAACGCTCTGCGGTCATTCGATGGGCGGCGCCGTGGCTCTGGCCGTCGCGCTGCGGCATAATGTACCGGTTCGCTCGCTCGTTCTTTTGGGCAGCGGAGCACGGCTGCGGGTCGCTCCTGTGGTGCTCCACGGGCTGGAGAACTCGTTCGATCACCAGGTCCGAACGCTCGCCGGCCTCTTCTTCGCTCAGCCCCGCGCAGATCGAGTGGAGTGGGCTGTTGCCTCGATGCTCGCAGTTGGGCGCGAGCAAACGCTCAATGATTTTCTTGCATGTGACGCGTTCGACGCGCTCGAGAGGCTGAGCGGCGTTACCGTCCCGCTGCTGGCGATAACCGGAGAACACGATAATATGACGCCGCCTAAATACGCGGCTACCTTCGCCGAC
>DASRSF010000156.1:0-2859 GCA_035656615.1 Vulcanimicrobiaceae bacterium
GGCGTCCGGGGGCCGCGTGATGGACGGACATGAAACAGACGTTCGTTATTGCAGGCTTGCTTGTCGTAGCCGCCCTAGCGCTATGGCGTCCTGCTGCACCGCCTGCGCCTGCGCTGGGCGAGTCGCATGCGACCGCGCAGACACCGCCGGGCCGCAGCATACCCTCCAAAGACGTGCCGCGCCCGCGTGCCTCCTCGGGCGCGGTCGTGTACGTGGCCGGCGCAGTGTTACGTCCAGGCCTCTATCAATTGCCGCCCGCTGCCCGGGCTGACGAAGCGGTGCGGCGCGCCGGGGGCTTCGCGACCGGCGCGGATCCGGCAGGCGTCAATTTGGCCGCCAGAATTGAAGACGGCGAAGAAATCCGCGTACCGCACATGGGCGAAACGGTGAAGCCGCGGTCCGGAAGGCGAGCTTCGCGTAAATCCGCCCGTACAAGGCACGTCGTGGACGTGAACACCGCCGATCCGCGGGCGCTTGCGTCACTTCCCGGCATAGGCGCATCGCTCGCACAGCGTATCGTCGAGTATCGGCAACTCAATGGGCCGTTTGGATCGCTCGACGAACTTGCCGACGTTTCCGGAATGACGCAGCGCCGGATCGACTCGATCGCTTCATATCTCGTGGTGCATGAAGCCCCTTGACGAATCACGAATATTGCTGCGTGCTCAAAGAAACATTACCGCAGCTCATACGTCGTTCGCTCGCGGATGATCGCGAGGCGGCTCTGCTGGAACGCGTGACCGGGACGTGGACTGCGATCTCAGCGCATGAATTGCAGCGGCGCGTTGACGATCTGGCGTGTGCGATACGTTTTGCCGGGCTGCAAAAAGGCGATCGCGTGGCGTTGATCGCGGGCGACTGCGTGAATTGGATCGCCGCAGATTTCGCAATTCTTTGCGCGGGCTGCGTCGTGGTTCCGATTTTTCCCACGCAGGCGAGCGATCAAGTCCGGTATATCCTGCAGAATTCCGAAGCCAAACTCATTTTCACCGACACTGTTGCCGCTGCGGAGCGATTAGCGCATGTCGGCGTCGCCTTGCCGCCTATCGTGGTGTTCGAAGGTGACGGCGCGGGGTCGCTCGCGGAATTCGAAGCAGCCGGGGCGGCGGTCCGCGTGCAACATCCCGAGCAGCCGCAACTATTCGAAGCCGAGCTCTCCCCCGATGAACTTGCCGTCCTGATATACACGTCTGGTACAACGGGTGAACCCAAGGGCGTTATGCTCTCGCATTTTAACCTGGTGTTCACGGCGCAATCCTCATTCAGCACGGCGTTCGATATTTTAACCGAAGGCAGCCCGGTGCTCTCGGTACTGCCCTTCTCCCATATTTACGAACACTGCATCATCTACGGCTACATGCTCACCAAAGTGCGCCACCATATCTGCCGGCATGTCGATGAACTCGTCACCGATCTGCAAGAGGTCCGTCCGGTCGCCATGACATCCGTTCCGCGCATCTTCGAGCGCATGATCGCCGGCGTAACCGCTAAGGCCAGAGTTCACGGCGGTGCGCAAGCAAAGCTCGTGCCGTGGGTGCTTCGTGCCGGCCGCGACTACATGACGGCGAAGGCGCTGGGCAAGGGCGCCTCGCCGCTGCTCACGATAAAATACCGCCTGGCGCACGCGCTGGTTCTCAAACGTGTGCGTGAACGGCTGGGCCTGGATCGCGTGAAGTTCTTGGTAAGCGGATCGGCGCCGCTGCACGTCGACACGGCGATGACGCTGCTCGGCATCGGTATTCCGATCCTGGAAGGCTACGGTCCGACCGAATGTTCGCCGGTGATTACCGTCAACACGTACCACGAAAACCGCTACGGCACCGTAGGCCGTCCGATTGCGGGTGTGGAGATCAAACTTGCGCCGGACGGTGAAATTCTCGCACGCGGCCCCAATGTCATGATGGGATACTACCGGGATCCGAAAGCTACGTCCGACGTGATCGAAGACGGCTGGTATCATACGGGCGATATCGGCGCGATAGACACGCTTGGATACTTGCGCATTACCGACCGCAAGAAAGAACTCTTCAAAACCTCGGGCGGCAAATTCGTGGCGCCTGCGCGCGTAGAATCAGCCATTAAGCGGTCCGTATATGTGAACCAAGTGATGCTGGTCGGGGACGGCCGTCCTTATCCCGCCGCGCTCGTTTCGCCCAACTGGGAGCTGGTTCGAGCCGAATTAGGTATCGACCCGGCCGTTCCGGTCGATCAGCTCGTCGAACGTTCCGACGTGCACTTGTTGATTACCAAGGAAGTGTACGACCATACGAAAGACTTGGCCAAATTCGAGCAAGTGCGCAAAGTCGCCATTCTGCCGCGCGAACTTTCCGTGGAAGCGGGCGATCTTTCTCCGACCCTAAAGGTGAAGCGTCGCGTCGTAGAGTCGCGTTATGCGCGCGAGATCGATAACCTGTACGCCGGGGAAGAGCAGCGCGCCGTTTCGTACGCGTAGTGAGCGCGTTATGCCGTTTCTAGCAATTGTCCATCTGCATGACTTGCGCTGCGCGCAATGTGAACGTCCGCTGGCAGCAGCGGGCGCGCGTTCGTTCATCGTCGACGCGCAAGGCGACCCGCTGCTGTTTTCCACTGACGATCCTCCGGCCGAAATGGTCGTGCAACTGTCCTGCGCTAGCGGACACACGACCGAATTGAACGTTCCAAACAAGGTCGCGGCCGAGGAAGCGCTGATAACGCCAGAAGATGCGCCGATTGGAGCCGACGCGTGCGTCCTTTCCGGCACCACCGAAAGCGGCGCATCGCTGCCATAAATCTGGCCCGAAGGTTCCACGCGCGAAGGACCCAATTACGGCGCATGAACGTCAAAAGCGCCTTGGCGCTGCTTTGTTTTATTGGCGTGGT
>DASRSF010000157.1:0-4279 GCA_035656615.1 Vulcanimicrobiaceae bacterium
GACGCCGGCCTGGAACGGGCGGACGGCGTTATTACAAGCGGTGGCCTAGGCCCCACGATCGACGATTTGACCAAAGAAGCGGTGTGCGCGGTACTCAACTGCGATACCGAAACGAATCTGCCGGCGCTGCGGGCGATGGAACAGCTGTTTGCGAGCTCGGGTCGCCCCATGCGAGAAAACAATCGCAAACAAGCGGAGCTGCCGCGAAACGCCATCCCGCTGCCGAATCCCAACGGCACGGCTCCCGGATTCATTGCCATGCGCGCCGATCGCAAATTCATTGCATGCATGCCCGGCGTTCCACGCGAGATGAAGCCGATGCTCAAGAACGAGCTGGTTCCATGGCTGCGCTCGCACTTTAAACTGACGCAATCGATCTATACGACCGTGTTGCACACCGTGAATATCGCGGAATCTGAAATCGATCATCGCATAGACGACCTCTTCCGAACCTTGGAGAATCCGAAGATCGCCGTGCTTGCGCACGATTACCGCTGCGACGTTAAAGTGATGGCAAAAGCCGCTTCGCCCGGCGATGCCCGCAGCTTAAGCGAACCGGTCGAACGTGAAATCGAGCAGCGTCTGCTCGGGCACATCTACGGACGCGACGATCAAACGTTACCCGGTGCGATTCACGAGTTGCTGCAAGGCCGCGGGCAGACGCTGGCGGTCGCCGAGTCCATCACCGCAGGGGCGATCGGCGCGGCGCTCACCAGCGTACCGGGTTCGTCCAAGAGTTTTTTAGGCGGCGTTATTGCCTACGACAACGCCGTAAAGCGCGATCTCACCGGTGTTTCCGAGAAGACGCTGGCCGAATATGGAGCCGTCAGCCGGGAAACGGTGATGGAAATGGCCCGCGGCGTACGCGTAGGGCTGGGTTCCGACATCGCGCTTGCTTCCACCGGAATCGCCGGGCCGACGGGAGCCTCAGCGGAAAAGCCGGTGGGCCTGGTATGGATGGGCTTATCGAGCGCTTCCTCGGATGATGCCCGGATGCTGCAGCTTCGTGGGGACCGGGCCGCAATTACGGCTCGCGCGGTGACCTCGGCGCTTGGCTTGCTCTGGAAAGCGCTGGCGGGGCCGGAACACCTGTAGGGCCGCAAACGTTTACACGCTTGTACCAGTCTGCGGGTAAAAGGCTGAACTGGCGCCTTTTTTACAACAGGAGTAGTTTGCATGCGATCGGGTTTACGGCTGACTTCCATTATGGCGATTAGTTCGCTCCTACTGACCGCCTGCGGAGGCGGCGGGGGTTCGGGCACGACGACGCCACCGACCGCAACGCCGTCGCCAACCCCGAACAGCGCTGCGTGCCCCACAAGCGGTTCATTACCGACGGCGGCCGTGGTTGCCACGGGAATCGCACGACGTGCGCCTGCGCGCGTCTCGGCACAGCCGGCGTATGAACCTGGTGCGTTGGCCGTAACGTACGATCCTGCGCGCAGCGGTTCGCAAGTCGATGTTGCGATCGCGCGGCTTGGTCCGGCGCAGATCTCAGATTTGGATTTCGACGCGATCGGCGTGCGTAACCGGATCGTTCGAATCGATCCCGCGCAGACGGAAAAAGCGATGGCCGCACTGCAGGCCGTTCCCGGCGTGCATTCGGTTTCGCGTATTGCGTACCGCCATCACCTTAGCGTCACCTCAAACGATCCGTATTATCTGGGATTCGGCGCCCCCGCTCCGTACTACGAGACCAGTTCAACGCCCGGCCAGTGGGATATGCACGCAACCAACGTCGCGGGCGGATGGAACGCGGTCACGAGCTCGGCGCCGGTCGTCGGCACGACGGCGCCTATTGCCATCGTCGACACCGGTGTCGACGTGACCCAGCCGGAGATGAAAGGCAAAGTTATCCGGACGCGCTGCTTTGTCACGTATCCCTCGGGTTCCGCGCAATCGACAGGTTCCTATGTTACCGACACGGACGGTCACGGTACGAACGTTGCCGGTATTGCTTCAGCCGATACGGACAACGGCATCGGTTTCGCAGGCGAAAGCTATGACGCGGCAATTATGGCGTACCGCATCTTTCCGTCCGATCCCTCAGGCGGTTGCGACATCAGCAATCCGCCCGCGCAGTGTGACTCGAATACTGCCGATGAAGCCTCCGCCATCAATGACGCGGTGGCGAACGGAGCGAAAGTCATTAGCTTGAGCTTGGGCGGTTCACCGCCGTGCGGAAGCTCCGACCCCGAATACCAAGCCGTGGAAAATGCCATTGCGCACGGCGTGAGCGTTGTCGCGGCTGCCGGTAACGGCGATTCGAACGGAGTGGGACTAAATGCGCTCGATTGCCCTGCGAACGATCCAGGCGTGATTGCGGTGGGCGCCTCCGCGCTCAACGACAGCGGCACGTCGATCGTCGAAAAGGTCGCGAGCTACTCGAACTACTTGACGACGCGCGGCAACGGCGCGCACGGCGCGTATCTGATCGCACCGGGCGGCGATCCGATGGGCAGCAACGATCAAGACAACCTGCACTGGATTGAGAACATCTACTCCAGCACTGCCGTGCAGTTCGCGAGTCAAGCATGCGGCCCCGACTATAACGGTGCCGACGTGGGTGACTGCAAGATCCTGATCGCGGGCACCTCGCAGGCCACTCCTCATGTTGCCGGCGTCGCCGCCCTGATCCGCGCAGCACGCCCGTCATACACGCCCGCTCAAGTCGCCGCCGCAATTTGCAACAGCGCGGTCAGCATCGGCAGCTCAAAACAGGGTTGCGGTCTGCTGGATGCCGCAAACGCCGTCGTCTACGCCAAGTCGCACTAGGGCGTCTGCGTAGCATAAGGCTTTCGGCTAGCGCGGTGCCGTTCCAGCAGCTGCGGTGCCGTTCTAGCATCTCTGGTAGAGTGGTGCTGCTTTAGCCGCTCGGGGCGAGTGGCGCGCCGCTTTAGCCGGTCTCGAAGCCGATTGACTGAAGCACGCGCTGCGTAACGAGCGCTTCATCGAAGGTTGGCACCTCGCTGCGGCCGGTTTCAATTTGCTTTACGAATTCGTCGAGCAAATTCATGATAAACGGAACATGCGGATCGACTGAGGCGAACTTGGCGTAGGGCGGCGGCGTGCAATTCAACTCGGAAGTCTCCTGGGCATCGACGCTGAAGAGGCGCATCGAGAAGAGATCGGTGCCGCTGGCTACCGCGGTACGGTTTTCGCCGTGCGCGGCAATCGTAAGCGATTCGACGGCGGTTGTGCCGTCCGCGGTAAGCCGCGCGACGGCGCCGTCTCCGTAGTCCAGCAGCGCAAAACAGCCGTCGTCCACCGTGCTGGTAAAGACGTTCCCTTCTGCATCCCGACGCTCAGGATTTGCGGTCCGCAGGTATCCGGTCGAGCGGATAGGCGGTTTCCCCGCGATCCAGCTTGCGCTATCGATAATGTGCGAGAGCAGCGCGCCTGCTAAGCCGCCGCCGCGTTCGCGATCGAACCACCACGATTTCTCGCGCGCCACGTCGGCTCGCAGCCGCCCGGAAAGATGCGTGAATTCGACCTCGCGCAGCGGCGCGATGTGGCCGTTCTCCACGAGCTCTTTGAGGGCGTAGCGCTGCGGCGCCCAGCGGAACTCGTGCATAACCGCGCATGCGGTTGCGGCCTCATGTGCGGCAGCGACCATCTGTTCCGCTTGCGTAACGTTCAGCGCAAACGGCTTCTCGCAAAGGACATGCTTGCGCGCCCGCAGCGACTCCAGTACGTCGCGATGGTGCGTGAACGGCGGTGCCGCAATCGAAACCACGTCCAGCTCCGTCCCCGCCAGCATTTCCGCGCACCCGCTAAACGCATGTGGAACGTTTCGTTCCGCCGCAATCCGCCGCGCATTCGTCGGCGAAGCAATCGCCACAACCTCAAATCGCTCATGCGCAGCAAACGCCGGCAAATGCGCCCGAACCCCAAACCCGGCCCCAACAATCCCAACCCGGTACTTAGGCATCATGCAATTACGCTACTTTCAAAAGAGGACGTCGTCATTTGTTATGGTGACCCCGTCAAACGCATTCCGCCTCGTCATGGTGCTCCCATCAAACGCACTCCGCCTTGTCATGGTGAGCCTGTCGAACGCATTCCGCCTTGTCATGGTGAGCCTGTCGAACCACGGCTGAGCTTGTCGAAGCCGCACGCTCACCCGCAAGCACGCAAGCACTCCTCCAGAATATCGACCGCTCGCGCCAGCTGTTCATCGCTAATCACCAAAGGCGGCGTTATGGATAGCACGTCTCCGGCCGCACCCGCTTGCAACAGAATGACCCCGCGTTTCAGTGCCTCGACGACCACCCTAAAC
>DASRSF010000158.1:0-7023 GCA_035656615.1 Vulcanimicrobiaceae bacterium
TCCCATCTCAACCAGCCGATCGACCAGCGAGAGATCGGATCCGGCACAGTCGATGACGTGCGTCCCGTCGGGTAAACTGAGCGGCGCGCCGTTTTCTAAACCAATGTGAAAAAATTCGTCGGCGACCACGACGCCTTCGCCGATCTCGGCGCAACCCTCCAGCGCGCCGGCGATTCCGGCGTTGATCACCAGCTCGTATGGGCTTTGCGCAAGCGCGCGTGAAATGGAGGCCGCCGCTTCGACGGGACCCACTCCGGTCACAAGCATCTCAACATGCGGCAGGGACTCGAAAAACGCGAGTTCTTTACCGACGGCGCACGCGACCAAGATCATCTACGGCACTCCGATGAATTTGTGCGTTTGCAACGAGAGGCGGAACCGCGCAGGATTCGCTTTTGCATACTCCAGCGCGATCTCGACGTTTCGCGGCTTGTTTCCCTCGGGTTGAAGCAAGATCTGTGCGTGCTGCGCAAACAGTGCGAGATGTTCTTCGGGAACGCGGCGGTCGACGATCAGCTTGACTTCGTTCGCTCGCGCCGCCATACGCGGATCGACGCGTTCCTTGGGCGAAACGGTCAACCACACGTCCGCGGAAAGCTCCGTAGCGAACGTGCCGTTCGATTCAATATGCACGCGGCGTCCGTCGTGCCGCAAGGCGTCGATGAGTTCCAATGCGCCCGCTTGCGCTAGCGGTTCACCGCCGGTCAAAACCACCATCGGACAATCACCGCCGGCGTCACGCACCATCTTCACGACCTGCGCCGCGGAAGCCACGAACTTCAACGAGTAATCCGTGTCGCAAAACGAACATGAAAGATTGCACCCGGCAAGACGGACGAATACCGCAGGCGTACCGGTAAACGCACCCTCTCCTTGGACGCTGTAGAAGATCTCCGCGAGTTGCAGCATCACGGAAAATCGCTTCTTGCCAGCACGGCGCACGAAGTTGCCGTTTCCCATAAGACCAGTTCATCGAGTCCGGGCAGCGCGGAACGCAACTTTTCCCAAATCCAGGCGGCGATGCGTTCGCACGTAGGATTATCAATGAGGTCGTTCAGGCTGGCATGATCGAGCACATCCAAGATCTCCCGGCGCACGGTGGCCCGGACGGTGTCGAAGTCCTCTATCATGCCCCGAGCAGGTCCTTCCGTCTGCAGCGGGCCGCGAATCGCAACTTCCAGACGGTAGGAATGCCCGTGGAGGCGAGCACATTTGCCTTGGTGATAAGGGAGAACGTGCGCTGCCTCGAACCGGAAGTGCTTACGAATTTGCACATCTCTCCGCTTCGAGGTATGCGCACCCTTGAGCCTTCGCTTTAATCGTTCAGAACTGGTCATTACCGCCGTCGTGGGTGAAGTGACCGCCCCGTTCCTCAACCAAGGGCTGTACGACGTCGGACATGACGGTCTGCCCTTCATCCTGCCCAGCGTGGGCGGAATCAATCCCAACGTTCGGGTCGGGGACGGCGCGTTTGCCTTCATCGCCGACCATATCGAGCCCGCCGTCAGCATACGCAATCCCGGCGATCGGGAAAATGTGGCGCTCAACACGCTGGCATGCGTGGGCAACCAAGCCGTCGTCATCAGCGGCGAGGCGAAGGGCGCCCGCGGCAGCGTGACCGGCAAGCATGGCGGCGTCGAGCACGTCCTCGTCGATTTCACGCCGGAAATTATGCGAAGCATGGCGATTGGGGACAAGATTCAGATTTGGAGCTGCGGAGTGGGCTTGCACTTCTCGGATAACACCGGCATCAAGATTTTCAACGCAGATCCCGACTTGCTCGAGCGCTGGAATCTGCAGTTCGACGGTGACGTTCTTCGCGTTCCGGTTGCAAAGCGCGTCTCGGCCGCCGTTATGGGCTCGGGTCTGGGGCGATCGACCGTGGTGCGCGGCGATTGCGACATCCAAACCTTCGACGACGCGCTTGCGCAAGAATACGGACTTCGAGACTTGCGCCTAGGCGATATCGTTGCAATTATCGACGCAGATCATTCTTTTGGACGCGTATATCGCGGCGGCGCAATCGCCGTGGGCGTCGTCGTACACGGCAGATCCTTCGTGGCCGGTCACGGTCCGGGCGTTACGACCCTGCTGACTTCACCGAACGGCCTAATCGAGCCGGTTGTGGATAACACCGCTAACTTAGCAAATATTTTGCAGTTGCGGTAACTTGGAGCGCTTTGCGGGAATAAGGACAAGGTGAAGCACCCCTATGCGCCGGCACACTCCACGGAGTTCCTTCCGAAGGACCTGCGATTCAGGCGTACCGCGCGCGTTCGCGAGCGCGCCGAGTCGCTTGCATTGCTTGCCGCGATGGCGGGGTTTTGGATCATCGTCTTCACGCTGAATTTCTTCGTCGGCGCCTTTTCGACGCCGATGCTACGGTAAGGCTCCCTACAAAACGCCCGAAGGTCCCATCGCCTCGAGGCGTTTTTTTAGATCCGCCAGGAAGCCGCTGGCCACATAGCCGTCGACGACGCGGTGATCGAGCGACAAACAGACGTTCATCATGCTGCGGACCGCGATTGCGTCGTCCGCCGTTACAACAGGCCGCTTGACGATCGCTTCCATGGTCACGATGCCGGCTTGACCGCCGTTAATGATCGGCGCCGATGCAATGGATCCGTTGGCGCCGTTGTTGTTGACGGTAAACGTACCGCCTTGAAGATCGTCCGCGGTCAATTTATTGCGGCGCGCGCGTTCGATCAGATCGCCTGACGCCAGCGCAAGTCCCTTGATCGACAGCTTATCCGCGTTCTTCACCACCGGTACGACCAAATTCGTCGCCAACCCGATCGCAATTCCGATATTGACGTCTTTCTCGACATAGATGGACGGCGGCGCGCCGTCTGCTGTTTCCGAAACGAATTTCGCGTTCATCAGGGGAAATGCCGAGAGCGACTCCACGACGGCGCGAATGAAGAAGGGCAGCAAGGTTAACTTGTATCCCGTTTCGCGCTCGAACCGGTCTTTCTCGCGCGCGCGCCATTTCCAAACGTTCGTAACGTCGGCTTCGACCATCGACCACGCATGCGGCGCGGTGTGTTTGCTCTCCACCATGCGTTGCGCGATGATGCGGCGAGCTGAGCTGAGCGGGATATGCGTTCCCGGCACCGGTTCGCCGTACGTACTCGCTCGCTTGTCGCCGGTCTGCGCGGGTACGCCCGTGGCTGCAACATTCGTTCCGGCGGAAATCGCCTGACCTACGGCTGCAGCGGGTCCCATATGAGCTGCGGACAGTACATCTTGCGCAGTAACGCGCCCGTTCGCACCGCTTCCGCTAATGGCGCGAATGTCCACCTGATGCTCGCGTGCCAACCGGCGCACTGCGGGCGAGACACCGCGCAGCGCCGCGTCGGCGCCGTTACCGCTTGAGGCGCCGTGTCCATTGGTGCGCACGTGCGCCGATGCCGCGGGAGTCGCGTGTTTGGTCGGCATTTGCGGAATGTTGAATCCGGGAACGGGCTCAAGGTTGGCGCTTTCCGCCATTGCTTCACGGCTTTGGGGTACCGTTTGGTCTGCAGGCGGTTCGGGCGTGCTTTGTGCGGCTGCGCCGACTTCATCGATCACGGCGATTGGCGTGCCGGTCGCGACCGTCGAGCCTTCCTGCACCAGAATCTCGCGCAGTGTTCCGCTCACCGGCGCGGGTACTTCGGAATTCACCTTGTCGGTGGAGACTTCAACGAACGGCTCGTATTTTTCAACGGCATCGCCCGCTTTCTTGAGCCAGCGTTCGACGGTACCTTCGGTAACCGTTTCGCCGAGCTGCGGCATCGTGATCGTCGTTGCCATTTAGAACCTCACCATCTCGCGCATCGCTTCCGCCATCTCCGCCGGAGAACTCATATACTCTTCTTCAAGTGGAAGCGCGTAGCCCATGGCCGGCACGTCGGGCGCGCACAGTCTGCGAATCGGCGCGTCCAGATCGAAGAGTGCCTCCTCGGCAACCATCGCGCTGATCTCCGCTCCGATACCGCCGAACTTGTTGTCCTCGTGAATGATCAGCAGCTTGCGCGTTTTGCGTACGCTTTCCAAAATCGCGGTGCGGTCCATCGGACGAATTGAGCGCAGATCGATCACTTCGACCGACATTCCGTCTTGTTCGAGCGCTTGTGCGGCCTCTAGCGCCCAATGAACGTACAGCCCGTACGAGACGACGGTGAGCTGGGTGCCTTGTTTCTTGACGTCCGCCTTGCCGATGGGAATCGTGTAATGGCCCTCGGGTACCTCGCCTTTGATGAGACGGTACGTTTTCTTATGTTCCAGGAAGAGCACGGGATCGGGATCGTCGATCGCCGCGTTCAACAGGCCCTTCACGTCGGCCGGAAACGACGGCGCCACGATCTTCAACCCGGGCACGTGATAAAACAAGGCTTCGATCGATACGGAGTGTGAAAGAGCGCCGCGAACACCGCCGCCGTACGGCGTGCGGATCACCAGCGGACACGTATATTCGCCGTTGCTGCGGTAGCGGATCTTCGCCGCTTCGCCGACGATCTGGTTGAACGAGGGATAAATGAAATCTGCGAACTGAATCTCCGCGATGGGGCGCAAGCCTTCCATCGCCATTCCCACGGCAATACCGACGATCGAGGCTTCGGCAATCGGCGTGTCGATAACGCGCTGCGCACCGAATTCTTTGATGAAATCCTTTGTTATCAAAAACACGTTGCCGCGATTGCCGACGTCTTCACCGAGAATGATCACGCGTTCGTCGGCTTTCATCGCCTCGTACAGCGTTTCGCGCACCGCCTCGACGTTGTTGAGTATGTGCTTTGACGCCGTCGCGACCGACTCTATTGCCACGGTTGCCATGCTCCTTCGTAGAGGTTTTTGTAGAGATCGGATGCGTCGGGGTAGGGCATGGCCTCGGCTGCATCGGTGGCTTCGTTGGTTTCGCGAAGCACGGATTTCTTCATGTCGTCGACTTCTTGCGGCGTCATCACGCCCGCTTCAACGAGTCTGCGCTCGAACCGCGGCACCGGATCCAGCTTACGGTTTTCGCTGACCTCGTCTTTAGTGCGGTACGTCATGTCGTTGTCGTCGGTAGAGTGCGCCAGAAAACGGTAACAGATGCCTTCGATCAGGGACGGACCGCCGCCCGAACGCGCGCGCTCCATCGCCCGGTTCACAACCTCGTATGTGACGATTGGATCGAAACCATCAAACTGTTCGCCGGGCATGCCGTACCCTTCGGCGCGTTTGTAAATGTTCGGCTCGGCCATTTGCAGCGAGAGCGGCGTGGAAATTGCCCACTGGTTGTTCTCCACCAGCATAACCATCGGCAGCTTGTGGACCGCCGCGTAGTTCATCGACTCATGCCACTCGCCTTCGCTCGTGGTTCCGTCACCGCACGTTACAAGCACTGCGCGTCCCGCTTCATTGCGGTATTTCATCGCGTATGCCGCACCGACCGCATGGGGAATGTGCGCGGCCAAAATGGATGAGAACGACATGAGCCCGGCGCGCTTGGAGGAGTAATGGTTCGGGAACTGCCGCCCGCCGTTATGGTCGTCCGCCCGCGCAAAGATCGAAAGCATGATCTCGTACGGCGTCAATCCGATCCCGATCGCCAAGCCGAGATCGCGGTAGTATGGCGCGAGAATGTCTTTGCCGCGATGGAACGCCATCGCTGCGCCCGCCTGAAGCGCTTCGTGACCCTCGCTTCCCAGCGCAAAGGGCACTTTGCCTTGACGGTTTAGCTGGAACCCGCGGTTGTCGAGCTGCCGCTGCAGCAGCATGTTGCGGAACATCGCTTTGAGCTGTTCGTCGGACAGCCCGTGCCGCTCGAGGTTCCTACGCATTTGCGTCTCGCTCTTTGCCATGTGTCCCCTATTTGAACCGTTCCCCCGCGGCGCCTTCGCCTCACCGCCAGGGCTGCGTGCCTTCGTTATAAACGTTATCGTACAAGTCGGCCGCTTGCGGTTAGGGCATGACCTCCGCCTTGTCGGTTGCCTCGTTCACCTCGGCCAGCACACTGTCTTTGAGCGCCTGTGCGGCCTCTTGTGTCAGAATGCCTTGCTCAACGAGCAAGCGCTCGAACGCCGGCAGCGGGTCTTTCTTGCGGCGCTCGGCCACCTCTTCGCGGCTGCGGTACGTGCGGTCGTCGTCATCCGTCGTGTGCGCCAGAAAACGGTAGCACTTGGCCTCGACGATCGTTGGCCCGCCGCCAGTTCGCGCGCGCTCGAGCGCCGCTTTGACGGCGCCGTAACACGTAATTGGGTCGAAACCATCGACGCACGCTCCCGGGATCCCATAACCGGCGGCCCGCTTGTAAATGTCCGGCTGCGCCATCTGCTGCGAGAGCGGGGTCGAAATCGCCCATTCGTTGTTTTCGCACAGAAACACGATCGGAAGCCGGTGGACGCTTGCAAAGTTGAGGGACTCGTGCCACTCGCCCTCGCTCGTGGCGCCATCGCCGAACGTTGTGAGCACCGCTCGTCCGTTTTCACCGCGAAGCTTCAAGGCATAGGCCGCGCCCACCGCGTGTGAGGTTTGCGCGGCGATGATCGAGCTTATCGTGTGCAAGCCGATCTTTCTGCTCGCGTAATGATGCGGGAATTGCCGGCCGCCGCTATGATCGGCGCGGCGTCCGAAGAGCGAGAGCATCACTTCAAAAGATGAGACGCCGATGCCGATATCGAGCCCGAGGTCGCGGTAATACGGCACACAAATATCTTTACCGCGCTCAAACGCCATAGCGGCTGCTGCCTGCACCGCTTCGTGTCCCTCACCGGCCGAGGCAAACGGAATCTTGCCTTGGCGATTGAGTTCGAAACCGCGCGACTCCAGGCGACGATGCAACAGCATCGTGCGCAGCATCGCAACGAGCTGATCCTCCGTAAGGCCGTACCGCTCGAACACCGGGGCGGGTTTGGTTTTAGCCACAGCCCAGGCTAGTCACCCGCGACTCGGAAGAAATCCTGCGGCGCGTCCAACATAACGATTCCGCGCAAGGGGCGGCGTCGCAATGAAAGTAAATAGCGCGCCATGACCGTTGCCGATATGCCGGTGCCCCTGGAC
>DASRSF010000159.1:0-7641 GCA_035656615.1 Vulcanimicrobiaceae bacterium
ACGTGCACCGCATCAAAGCCTTCGGCGAATATCCGTGCGGCAAACACGCTCGACCGCATCGACACGTCGTCCTCGAAGCGCGCAAGAAATTGTTCAACGCTTTCGTCGGGCTCTTCGAAATTGACGCGCGCGAAGAGTTTGCCGACGGAGTCAAACGGCTCTTCCGCAGGTTGCAATGTACCTTCCAAATTCGTCCAGTACGAACCCGATTCGGCAACCGCCGTACTATCCGAATGCTCCAGAAGCGCGAACGTTTCGGCAGAGTTGCCGTGAATGAATTCAGCGCCGAGCTCGATCGGCACCGCGCTTCGCGGGGTGCGAACCGTAAAGATACGCCCGCCGATGCGATCGCGGCCTTCGAGCAGCACGACGGACGCGCCCGCCGCTGTGAGCGCTTGCGCCGCCGCCAACCCGGTCGCGCCCGCTCCGATAATTGCTACGTTCGTGTGCTTACATCTCCCCTTGAAGTTTGCGCATCCGCGAGCGCAAAAACTCCCCTGTCTCGATCGCGTCCCGAGGTTCGAGCGGACGCTTCTCCGGGCGCAGACGCGCGATATCCCAGCGCTCCTGCGGCTTCGTTCCGAAATAGCCGTCATGCAGCGCTGCCTCGGCATGCGACATCACGTGATCGGCATCGATGTTCACGCTGTAGAACGCGCATAAGCGAGCTGCGAGGGTGCACAGCCCGTCGATCAGCGCGCCGGTCAACGGATAGACACCGAAATCGTCGGGCCGCGCGCCTTCCATCGCCATAACCGAGATACCGAGCGCGAACGAGTTGCGCTTGCGCGTGTGGGCAGCATACGGACGATCGGGATCGTCATACACATTACGCATGTTCTCGGTAAGGTCATGCGTATTGACGAGGACGATTTCACCGGTTGCATCGATTGCCACGCAAAAGTGGTATGCGGGAAAGACCGAGCGGTAATCGTGTGCCGACCAATGCGTATAGATCCGCTCGATCCGGCCGGCCGGCAATTCAGCGGGCCATTGCGCTATACGCCAATGCGGATACCGTTCAATGTCGTTTTCCTGGGAGTGCTCGATCATAGCAAGCACGTTCCCGCGGAAGGCAAGATGCTCCCGTATCGCGCAAGAAAAACAAATGCAACTTTTTCCCGGGCAGGGGCGGTCGGACGGTCAACTGATGATCGGCGGCGTGCGTGCCCAAGAATTGGCGCAGGCGTACGGGACGCCGCTGCTTGCCATCGATTACGACGTTTTGGACGGGTCGATCGCCGCATTTTCGCAAGCATGCGCGCCGCATGGCATCGAGATCGCCTATGCCGGCAAGGCGCTGCTGCTCGTCGCTCTTGCCCGCCATCTCAAACATACGCCCCTTGATTTGGACGTTTGCTCTCTGGGCGAGTTGCGCACGGCCGAACGAGCCGCATTCCCAGCGGAACGCATGCGTATGCACGGCTGCGGAAAGACGGATGAAGAACTCGAGGCGGCAGCTGCAGGCCGAGTCGGCCGCATCATCGTCGACAACATCTGGGAGTTGACCCGTTTGGCGCGATACGGGCCCGGGCGCGAACGGATCCGCGTGTTGATTCGCATCAATACCGGAATCGAGGCGCATACGCACGACTTCGTTCGAACCAGCGGCGAACATTCAAAGTTCGGCTTCGACCCCGCGGCGCTGAGCGAAATCGTTCCCGTTTTGCAACGCTCGGCGCGTTTAGAATTCCGTGGCCTGCATTCGCATATCGGATCGCAGATCTACGAGCGCGAGGCATTCGCGGAAAACGCGCGCGTGCTGATGGAGCGCGCGGGGTCACTGGCCGCAGCCGGCCTGGTGGCCCAAGAACTTATTGTGGGCGGAGGCTTTGGCGTGGCAGCACAACCGGACGGCGAGACCTTAGATTTGGCGGCCATCATGGACGCCGTCGCGCAAACCGTACGAGAACATGCATATGCCGCCGGAATTCCGGCGCCTCACGTCGGTATCGAGCCGGGACGGGCGCTCATTGCGCAAGCCGGGACGTCACTCTACTCCGTTATGGCGCGCAAGGAGCAATTCGGTCGCAAATACGCAATCGTCGACGGCGGTGTATACGAAAATCCGCGTCCGGCGCTCTATGACGCATACCACCACATCATTTGCGCGAGCCGCGAGGCCGCCGAGCCCGTCGAAACCGCCGTATGCGGGCGAACGTGCGAAAACGACCGCTTGGGCGTTGCCGAACTGCCGCGCGATCTTCGTGCCGGCGATCTGATCGCTATGTGCACAACGGGAGCATACACGTACAGCATGGCCAGCAACTACAACCGTTTCACGCGTCCGGCCGTCATCGCCGTGCGCCAAGGCACGCATGAACTAATCGCGCGGCGCGAGACGATCGAGGACGTTCTGCGGAGCGATTGCGATGTTTAGCGCTCTTTTTTTCTGCATCGCAGCGATTGTTTTCGGCGCACCCGTAACGCCTTCGCCCTCACCAACGCCCGCACCACCGCCTCCTCCTGCTCCCGGCGGAACGGCGTGGAGCGACCGGCAAATTCGCGCACTGCGCGCTTCCATTGACAAGCTCTTGCAAGCGCCGACGCTGCGCGGGGCGCAAATCGGGTTTCTCATCACGGATACACAGCGCGGAACCGTGCTTTATAATCGCAATGCCGATCAGGAATTCATGCCGGCTTCGAACTTCAAATTGCTGGTCGGTTCCGCAGCTCTGCAACGTTTTGGTCCCGCATTTTCATACGTGACCACCATCGCGGCTGATGCAGCGCCGAACGGCGGCAACATTTCCGGGAATGTCTACTTGCACGGCGGCGGCGATGCGCTGTTGACCGCCGCCGATCTACGCGACGCAGCTGCTGCGCTGGAGGCGCAAGGGATAAAACATGTTGACGGAAGCATCGTAACCGACGCGAGCCGCTACGATTCGCAGCGTTACGGCTACGGTTGGTCTTGGGACGATCTGCCGTATTACTACGCGCCGGTAGTAAGCGCGCTGGAATTGGAAGACGGTACCGTGCATATGCGCTTTTCGCCGGGACCCACGGTAGGCGCGCCCGCTACATTGCAGGTATGGCCGCATTCGGGCGCTTATGACATCGACAATGAGCTCGTCACCGGGCCTCCAGCCTCCAAAGACACCTCCGACTTCGCGCGTATCTGGAATCAACCGAGCGTGATTTCCGTAACCGGCTCGTATCCGTTGTCCGCCAAACAGTCGGGCGACGTCTCGCCTAGCGTACCGGATCCCGAAAGCTACGCAGGCGACGTCTTGGGGCGCGCGCTCGCCGCTCATGGAATTACTGTGGCTGGTACCGTGCATAGCGGCAAAATGCCCGCCACCGCGGTGCAGCTCTGGTCGCACCGCTCGCACGCCATGCCGAAGTTACTTGCTGACTTTTGGTATCCCAGCGACAACTTAATGGGCGAGTTGCTTTTGAAAGAATTGGGCGTCGCGCAAAGCGGTGAACCAGGTACGGACGATCACGGACGGCTGGCCGAGCAACAGTACCTGCGCAGCATCGGCGTGGATCCCGCCACAGTCACGATTAGCGACGGCTCGGGCCTTTCGCAATACGATCGCATCACGCCGCGCGACTTGCTCACGATCTTGCAATCCGATTGGAATAGTCCGCAGCGGCAGATGGTATTAAATGCGCTTCCGGTATCCGGCGTACGCGGAACGCTCAGCACGTCGTACGCCGGAACCCCGGCGGAACGCGTGGTCTTCGCAAAAACCGGCAGCATTAGCCACGTCCGCACGATCTCCGGTTTCGTGCAAACGCGCCATCACGGCCCCGTAACGTTTTCGTTCCTCGTAAACCAGTGGATGGGCGAAGATCAGCCGGACGGACCGGCCGCGCTGGCCAAGGTGCGAGCTGCTGTTTTTTCGGAAATTGCCGTTCAGTAATGCTTGGCGCGCACTTCGAACGAGAGATTCGCGAACAGCCCGACGTCTGGCGCACGATCGCGAATTCCGATAAAGCAGAAATGCTCGCGCGGGCAATCAGAGAGCGCGACGTCGTCGTGCTGGGAAGCGGCAGTTCGCTGTTTATGGCGCAACTCGGCGCGCTTGCGCTGCGACGGCGGGGAATTCGCGCGCATGCACTGGCTGCCACGGAAGCTCCACTCGACAATGTCGCTTACCGGAATGCCGCAGTCATCGCCTGTTCGCAGAGCGGGCGGTCCACGGATCTGCTTGATGCGCTGGACGTGTTACAGCCCAAAGAACTTATCGCGCTTACCAACACGGTGGATTCGCCGCTGACCGCGCGTGCGTCGGTCACCATCGACTTGGGCGCCGGGCTCGAGGTGGCCGTGCCCGCGAGTAAAAGCGTGACGGCGACGGCGGCGATTTTGCTCTGGGCAGCCGGCCTGATGTCCGGTACGCATCGCCGCAACGCGGCCACGCTGATCGAAACTGCGGAGGATGTCCGCAGCTGGCTTGACGGACGCGATGTCGATGACGTACGCGAGGCCGCGCAGCGGATCGCGCGCCGGCGCAGCGTGGTCATCGTGGCTGCGGGGTACGGCGTTCCGATCGCCAACGAATTCGCACTCAAACTTAAAGAAGCGAGCTACATTCACGCAGAGGGCTTTTCCGCCGGTGAGTTTCGTCACGGAAGTGCGGCGATGCTGGACGCGACCTGCGCGATCATCGGCATTGTTGATGACGTCGCCCGCAATATCGTCAACCGCCCGTTGATGGAAGCGATTCAAGCAGAGAGCTTGCGTTATGTCATCGGCGGTCATATAGGTGACATTCCCCTGCTTGGTCCTGTGGTCGGCGAAGCGTTTAACACGCTTGCTTGGCTCGTGGCGGCGCAAATGATTGCATTGCACGTGGGCCGCGCGCGTTACGTTGAAAGCGACGCGCCGCGCGGGTTATCAAAAACGATGATTTGACGCGCGGTCAAAGTCGCAGGATTCGGATACCTTAACAATGCATTAAGACCCGTACAGCGACGAGCGCGGGACCGCGCCGGTCGCTTTTCTTTTGCTCGGGGGTTCGAAGCCGGGCGGGATGCACGGGAGCAACGCACGGTGGGATCCCCACACACGGGGGACATCATGAATCAACTACTTCGCTGGTGGCGAATGGTGGGAGCGATCCTCGCCGTCACGTTCGTCATAACGGCGTTTGTGCCGGGAATTGCGGTCGCGGGCACGACCGGCAATATCACGGGCACCATCACGGACACATCGGGCAAACCGGTGGCCGACGTCAAGGTTACGGCGGCCGCACCGAGCCAGACGCAAACCACGACGAGCAATGCCTCCGGGTTTTACTCGCTTGTGAACTTAACGCCCGACACCTACACCGTCTCCTTTCAAAAGGAAGGCTTGCAGCCGGCAAGCGTGCCCGGCATAACGGTTCAGCAAGACTTCACGGCCACGTTGAATCAGCGAATGCAGACGGAGATCAAAACGATTGCCTCGGTGCGGGCCGTCGGATCATCGAACTTGGTAAAGCCGAACCAAGGCAGCGACGAGTATACCATTGCGGGCAAGCAGCTCACCGCAGCGACGAATCCGCTGGGAACGCACGAAACGCTGTATCAATGGCTTGCCATTACTCCGGGAGTAACCGGAACCGGTTTCCCGGCGCAGCCCCGAGTGCGCGGCGGCCAAGTCACGGACCTCGGGTATGAATTCGAAGGCATTCCGATTCAAGACCGCATCACGGGTTTTTTCACGACCAACCTGTCGAACATTGGTTTGAGCAACGTTGAAGTCTACACCGGCGGTTTGCCGGCGTCGGGATCAACCAACGGTACCGGCTACTTCAACTCGGTACTAAAAACGGGAACGTATCCCGGCTTCTACACCCTTGCATACCAAGCCAGCACACCGGAAACGAACAACTATTTGACGTTCGAGTACGGCGGAGCAACGCAAAACAAAAAATTCTCATACTACATTGGTTTCGACGGAGTCAACTCGCAAAACCAGTACGACTACGGCGAGACGACGTATCCCAATGTGTTGCTCTACGGCTACAACGGCCCTGGGCCCGTCAGGACGCGAGATTGGGTAAGCAACTTTCATTACCGTCCCGACCAGAATAACGACATCCAATTTGTCTTGACGAACAGCTTGGGCGAGTTCGACTACAATTATCTCTTGAATAAGTCGCAAGGCGAGCCTCCGTCTTTGGCGCTGCAACCGTGTCCTGGTGCAGTCGCCAACCCGAATACTGCGACCGGCGGGTCGGGTGGAACCGCACCGAACGGCCAATCTTGCCCCGTCGGGCTCTACTTCAGTCCACTTTCGAGCGGCACGGGAAATATTTGGCACCATTATGGCGGCATCGGGAAGATACAGTGGAACCACAATATCAACGACCACTCGTTTTTTGATCTGCGATTTGCGGAGAACTTTAATCAGTACATCTTCGATCAACCGCTTGCCGACCCGAATATCCCTTCCCTGGAGAACAATCCATACTTTAACTGGGCGGCCAATTTGGGCGAGCCGGGAGCCTGCCCGGCGTACCCGTATGCGGTTGGATCACCGCTGCAGACGCCGGTCGGCGACACGAGCGGCAACATCTGCGCTGCGGTCAATGGAGCAGAAGTATTCTTCGGAGACCGCCGTTCCAATATGTATCTTGGTAGCGCCGATTACACGAATGCGGTTAGCGCGAATATCAACGTACGAGCGGGAATCTCGAATGAAAAGGATCAAAACGTTTTCAGCTACTATCTGACAAACTCGTTCGGCTCGAACGGCAGCTGGCCGAATAACTATCTGCGGTCGGATTATCCCACCAGCATCGCTACGGTTTGGTCCGATGCGCAGCTGCGCTTTGGGCATCTCATGGTCGATCCGGGATTGACGTACGCCCAGATGCATTACGGGTATCCGAACGGCGGCAAGACGCAATCGATCGTGAACCCTGTTTTCAATGGGACATACACCTTCGATCCATACAACGCGCTGCGTTTCTCCTACGGCAATACGTCAAGCTTCGTGGGAACAGGATATGTGTACCGTGAAAACAGCGGCACGTATAATCCCGCTAACGCCGGTTTTGCGTTCGCGCCGCAAATCAATCACAGCTCCGATCTCATGTTTGAACATGACTTCGGCGACAACACGACGATTCGCGTTGGACCTTGGTACAACAAAACAACGAACTACTACGAGTCCTATTCGCCGGTGATCAGCACCAATCCGATCGTATTCGGCAAGGCCGTGCTTAGCAACGGTCAAGCCCACAATGCGCTAGGTGCGGAGTTTGCGCTCAATCACGTTGATAACCGTCTACGCAGTACGTCGTGGTGGGTATCGGCAACGTACGATAACTACTGGACTACCTCGAGCGGAAGCCTCCCCGGCTCCTTCGTGACCTTTCCGCTTCCGCAGAATCTGATCAACCGCGGCGTATTTGTCCGCGCCTTTGACAATCCGATATTCAGCGGCACGATTTTAGCGGACATGCGAATGGACCGTTTCCATCTTGCGCCATTACTGTACTACCAGGAAGGCACGTTCTATAATACGGGCGTCATCAGTTACGCTGGCCCTGAGCCCGAAATCTCCCAGAATGAGCTCATTGCGGGCGGCTATTGGAAAGCGAACCTCACCGCCTACGAAGAGCTCGGTCCAAGCCGGAATGTTATTGCCGGCTTCACGGTTTCCAATCTCTTCAATAACACGAACGACGTGGCGCCGTG